>CALCTI010000466.1 GCA_937894105.1 uncultured cyanobacterium | reverse complement strand
CCATTCGTCAGGAAATTGCGGCGATCGCCACGGGCAAATTCACCCCTGACAACAACCCCCTAAAACACGCCCCCCACACCGCCACTGTTCTGCTCCAAGCTAATTGGGATCACCCTTACAGTCGAGAAGAGGCTGCCTACCCTGCTCCCTGGACTCGCGAGTCCAAATTCTGGCCCACCGTTGGACGCATTGATAATGTGTATGGCGATCGCAACCTTATGTGTTCCTGTGCGCCCCTATCGGACTACGAGGACTAAGCGTTAAAGGTTAAATTGGCGCTTCATTCTCACCGTTTATTGTGGATAAGTAGCCGGTGAAAAAATCAATAAAGCCAGCCACTTGCCGGGGCAAATACTGACGGCTGGGGTATAGCATTTGCAACCCCACTTTCTCTTCATCTCCTGCATAGGCTCCCACCACATAGGGTTTTAGAATTTTCACCAGCCGTCCTGCGGTCACATCCTGCTTAATATCCCAGATTGATTTCAACGCAATCCCCTTTCCCAACACCGCCCACTGACGAATCAAAGCGCCATCGTTCCCCATCAATGCCGCTTTGATTCGAACCGTTATTTTCTGGCTGCCTGACTGAAATTTCCATTGATCTAATTTCTCCCCGAACCGCTCCATCACCAGGCATTGATGATGCCCTAACTCTTCCGGTTGCTTTGGCGTTCCATATTTGTCCAAATAGCTTGGAGACGCACAGAGAACTCGGCGATTATGGGTATCGAGCGATCGCATCATCAAGCTGCTGTCGGGCAAATTGCCGTAGCGAATCCCCAGATCAAACCCCTCTTCAATGAGGTTGACCATGCGATCGCTCAAATGTAAGTAGGGCTGAACCTGTGGATATTGGTCTATAAATTCGGCGATCGCCGGAGCTACAAATTGCCGCCCAAAATCCGACGGCGCTGTCACCTTCAACGGTCCCGCATACCCCGGCTTGCCCAACCGCAACACCGCCTCCGCCGCCTCCACATCTGCCACCACCTGCAAACACGCCTCATAAAAGCGATGCCCAGCGTCCGTCAGGGAAATGCTACGGGTGCTGCGGTTAATTAGACGGGTATCGTATCGCGCCTCCAGCTTTTGAAGCCGCGCCGTCATACTTGCCGGAGCTAACCCGAGCTGCCGCCCCGCCGCTGCCAGTCCCCCTGATTTGATGACCTGAACGAACAGGGCCATATCGTCGATTTTGGTCATACCTGATCGCAGTATTCGTTTTTGATGAATAGTATTTTCGATTTAAAGTCAATTGTTCCTTAAAAGCTGAATGATTATGCTGTAAAAGTCAGAAGCAGAGCAAAACTCAGAAGGAGTGAGCGATGAAAGCTGTGGCTTACAGTGCCCCAGGTCCCATTGACCGAGACGGTGCCCTACAGGACATTGCCCTCGAAAAACCGACCGCTGAAGGGCGAGATTTGTTGATTAAAGTCAACGCTGTATCGGTCAACCCAGTCGATACCAAACTGCGCCAAGGGCAGTCACCGGATAGGGAATGGCAGGTGTTAGGTTTTGATGCCGCTGGTGTTGTGGAAGCGATCGGCTCCGACGTCCAAAATTTCAAGCTGGGAGATGCGGTGTTTTATGCGGGCTCCATCGCCCGACCGGGCACTAATAGCGAGTTTCATTTAGTCGACGAACGCATTGTTGGTAATAAGCCCCGCAGCCTCAGCGATGCCGAAGCCGCCGCCCTGCCCCTGACGGCAATCACCGCCTGGGAAATGCTATTCGATCGCCTCAAGGTCACCCAGCCCACTCCAGAGGGGGGAAATATCATCCTGGTTATTGGCGGAGCAGGCGGCGTCGGATCCATCGCCATCCAGATCCTTAGAGCTACCACCGATTTAACAATTATTGCCACCGCCTCCCGTCCGGAAACCCAGGCCTGGGTCAAAGAGTGTGGAGCCCACCACGCCATCAACCACCGCCAGCCTATGGCCCCTCAGATTGAAGCGCTGGGACTGGATGCACCGGGATTTGTTTTTTCCACCACCCACACCGATGCCCACTTCCAGGACATTGCGGCGTTGATGGCTCCCCAAGGTCGGCTGGGCTTAATTGACGATCCCCAGGACCTACCCATTAGGGTCCTGAAGCCTAAAGCCATCTCCCTGCACTGGGAATTTATGTTTACGCGATCGCTCTTTGGCACATCGGATATGGACGAGCAAAGCAAACTGCTCAATCAGATTGCGGACCTAGTGGACGCAGGCAAAATCCGATCCACCCTCACCGACATTGCGGGAAAAATTGACGCCGCCACCCTGAGCAAAGCCCATACCCAAATTGAAAGCGGCAAGGCACGGGGAAAGATCGTACTTGAAGGTTTCTAGGACCTATCCAATACCACCATGCTCTTCGTCTTCAAAGGTTTAACCGCCAATTTATTTACTCAGGCGAAATTCTCAAGTGCAATTCTCAGGCGAAGCTCTCAAGCGCAATTCTCAAGCAAGGTTCTCAAGCGCAATTCTCAAGAGAGACTATCAACCATTGCAATGCCAGCATTAACCATCATTGGTCAGATTCAATGCCAAAATTAACCATCATTGGTCAGATTTACGCCAAGCGCGACAAGATTGAATTCGTTAAATCAGAGCTAGAAAAGCTGATTGATATTACTAGCGCGGAAGCGGGCTGCATGCAGTATGACCTACATCAGGACAACGATAATCCCGCGCACTTTTTGTTCTATGAAAACTGGGACTCTCGAGATCTGTGGCAGCAGCATATGAATAGCCAACACGTGAAAGATTACATGGTGGCAACGGAGGGAGTGATCGAGAATTTCACCCTCAATGAAATGACCAGAATTGCCTAATCTTGCGGCAACAACGTGACGTTAATCTCAAGAGATACCCCGGTTTAAGTGGCATCTCTTGTTCTTTTGCGTTGGGGCTTAGGAGGCGATCGCCCAAGAGTCCAAAATCAAACCGTCAAAGTTTTTTTAAGAAGAAGATCGCTGCCACTGCAACAAAGCTTCATGAGAATCAGGCAACTTCACAGCAAATTCATTGATGCTTCATAGCAGCTTCATAAATAGACCTTCGTTCTTTGAAGTTTCGATGAAGCTATCCATTTGACCTTTCAGATTTTGTGCCGATGCAATAACTTGGGTCCATTCGGGGTATTTCACACGGGCTGTGTTGAGCACACGCTTCAACAAGATATTCAGCAAAATTCTGCAGATAAGCGATAAAAACTTATGAACTCTCTCTTGAAAGGTGCCTTGAAAGGTGCGGCGGTTGTCAGCATGGTTGCGATTAGCGTTGGCACCGCAGATGTTGCCAGGGCGGGTAAGCTAGTCAGTAAAACCATTGACTTTACCGGACTTTACGGCAAAAGCGTTCCCAATATTTTCCAGGACCTGGGCAACGGAGTCAGTTTGGACGTGACGGCTGGTTTTCATGCGGAGGGAGCCAATGAAAATGCGCCTTTTGACGATGTTTACGACGCTAAAGTCAGCAAAAAGTACGGCTACGGTTTGGGCGTTAAAAACTCTCCCTATGATGGGTCTAATGAGTTAGACGGCAGTGGTTACCAGGATATTCTTCGCTTTACCTTTTCTCAGGATGTAACCCTGCATAAGGTGTTTTTCTCAAAGGCAGATTATTTCGATCAGTTTGACGCGTCTATTGATGAAGTTGACCTGCACATCAACAACACCTTTGGCACTGATTACATCGTGGACTTTCCCGAGGTAGGCTACACCGGCATTCACAGGGTCAATTTTAAGAAGGGCGTTGATTTTGCCGGGGACGGTACCAGCAAGAAATTCCCTGCCATTGGGCAGATTTTTGATTTCTATACGGCCAACAAGCATGATGACTATCGCATCGCTGGGCTAAAGGTTTGGGTGATGGTGCCGGAGCCTGGAACCGTTTTGGGATTGTTGGGCGTCGGAGCTGCGATGGTTGGAGTGGCTCGCAAAAACAAGAGAGCCTAGAGCTTGACCAGGGCTTAGGGGGTGTTGCCAATTAAATCTCAATCTCAATAGTGTCAAGGGTTTCAGCCCCTAATACTTTTTAGTTAAAAGGGCGTGTACTTCCCACCACGTAGGGCTTCTGGAGTTTGATTGATCGTAAGCCCTAGCCTGGGAGAGTTTCAGCCAGGAAAACGCTGACACGCAAGGCGAAACACTTGTTTCACGCTTGCTCTACCTCACGCTTGCACTTTCCGCCGCCTACTAGGTGATCTTAATGATTGCCTGGTAGGCGGTTTTTTGGGCAGGTTTAAAAAGCGCGGGGGCCGCCGGTTGCCCCAATGATTAGTGATGGCGATCGCCCCCCTTTTCCGTTGGGATCATCCTGGAGTGCAGGCATCGATCTCTGATTTTTGTCGATCCACGTCGGCGCGATCGTCGATCACAAACAACTCCAATCACCCACCCCAATCACGGAGCAACTGGATAAAAATCGAGAGTATAAGAGGGCACAAGCGGAGCACTGAGACCAAGATAAGCCTAAAAACTTACCCTGTTAGCAGTCTTCGCTCTTATGTAGAAAAACATCAATGGTTACCCCATTTGCTCGTTCCATTTGCGTCGATCCAAAGTCCACCCCTGGCGACAACCCCAAGGACAACCCCTTTCTCCAAGAACCAGAATCAGCATCTATCAAAATTCCCTCAGTTCGCCCCGTAAGTGCTGCCTTTCGGCGCTTTCCTCCACGGGAACTGGCTGTTTTCGACGGTCAGCTTGATCACATTGAAGAACTTCTCGCCGGTTTACGCCCGGGAATTGAGGCGATCGTCCTTGTGTCCAGAGCCAACGGTATTCACCAAATTTCCAGTTGGCTCAACACCCATCACCGATTTGACGCTATTCACATCTTTACCAGCGGCGAATCTGGTCAGCTAAACCTGGGTGACGCCGTCCTAAACCTACAAACCCTTCCCATGTACTACACCACGCTGGGGCAATGGCGACAGCACCTCAGTCGCAACGCCATTATCCAGATTTACAGCAGTAACCTAGCCGCTCCTCCTAATGGAGGTAAATTTGTGCAATCCCTAGGCGAGGTTCTCGATGTCACTGTTGCCGCTACCCGCTATCCCCTTGGCAAAGGGCGTTGGCAACTGGACCTCATTCACGGTGGAGCCTCCGTTGCTTTGCCCCTTAACCGTGAGTGCGTCGAAACTTACGATCATGCCCTATAAAATGTCTCGAATTAAGGGACTAACAATGGTCTAAATTTGGCGGTTTATTAACCCAATCTGAATACCTCAGAGGATGTCTGAAAAGTCTCAAGCACGACTCATCTTGTCGTAGGCTGCGACGAAAGAATGCGTGTTTGCGCTCTTTCATCACAGCATTCAGACCCAGTTTGAAGTGTCCAATCAGACTTTTCAGACATCCACTCACAGTAGCCTCACCTTTTTTGCTTTATAGGAAATAGCTGGGGCTATTTCTTGAAAGAATCTATCTGATGGTGTGTGGAAGCTGATTATTTGCTGTTCTTTCTTGCCATAGACCCGCGAGAAAGAACCTAAATAGTGGAAATCTAAATATCGGAAACTTTCAGCGGGAACCTGGATAATTCCGCAACGTCTTGGGACAGAGCCGCTCACGACGAAGTTTGAAAAGTCCGCTAAAAATAGCCTGGATTATGTTCACCCTTTGCCTAATATGTAATTCAAAACTTGTTTGATAGCGTTAGATAATCTTTGAATAAGTAGATCTAATCTATGGGGAACTGCCTACCTGACAAAGCCACTTGAGGGTTGGGTCAAGGGGAATTAATGGGACATCAATCTTGGTGTCACCCAAAAGAAGATTCACTCGAGAAATGTTTTAGTTACTGTCTCGGTCGCACTTTACCTCTGCTTGGAAACCTTTGTTTGTCTATGGTTAAACTTTCCAGAGGTTTTTGTTTGATCGCCCAAATCTCGACGAGCTCTCTGAAAGTCATTTTCTCTGAAAGCCATTTATTAATGCTTTCTAAACATCTTGGGAATGCTTCTGTCCTTGCTTTTAGAGAAATAAATCGGGGAAATTGAAGTCCATAAATATTTGAGGCTGTGATGAAGTTTTAATGAAGATTTCGTGAAGGTAATCTAATTTGCTTGACCTGTTCTAGGGTGATTATTCATACTCTCCTGAGTGGAAAATTTTAAGCACTACTAAGCTCGTCGATGAGTGGCAGATCTTTTCTCCACGAAAAATGTTCAAGGGAGGCTGAGAGGTTGTTCGTAAAGTTGGAAGCTTTTGACGGTGCGATTTGATGGGCTGATATTCATTGATTGATTTACCTCATGCTCGCGTTTTTAAAAGTTTCTAAGCCTGCGATATTACCCACTTATTCTCTTGAATTATCATTCGCAACATTTTAATGGTCTGTAGCCATATCAGTAGGTCCGTGCTGTCAAGTATTGATGTTCTACTTTTATGGCTGAGGATTTTTAGATATCAGGGTTCTCCTGAAGGCATTGTTATCGCCAAGTGATTTAGCACTTTCTTTGCTCTCTGCTTTGATCCTGTCTGGTTTTTGACGATTTACTTCTCAAATTTTGAAGCCTAATTGGGCTTTCTATTCTTATGTTTTCAGCTCCGTTTCTCACTCGCAATCTTTCCTTCGTTGCCACTGCAACGACCGTTAGTCTCTCGGCGATCGCCCTGGGTCTACCGGCAGAAGCAGCGTCGCTCATCGGCGGCGCAGAGAATATTGTTGGCAGTGGTTTCAACATCAACGATCGCAGTGCTTTGGATGCTGCTGGAATTCCCTTCTTGGAAGTGGGAGGCACCCGAATTTACACCGGCACCCGACAAGTGAGCTCTAATAATCAGGATCCCTTCGTCGCCAGTTTCACAGGAGATACGGTCAATTGGATTCAGGCGTACGATACGACTCCAGCGGATGCTGATGGTGTGGCGTTGCTATGGGATGGTGGTCAACAATCCCTCTACGCGGCCTTTGAAATTGATGGGGGATCCAGCGGCTTTGGGTCGATTGTGAGCAGTAACGGAGGATGGCTGGGATCTGGGCAACTGTCTGGCGCGCGAAAACTGACTGTGCTTTTACAGTTGAATGCTGACACTGGAAATGCTTTGGGTGGTACGTACATTTCCTCGCTTTTGCAGAATGGCAATACCAATAGCGCCGCTGGGACTAGTAGCCTTGTCTTCAAAGATAACGGCAATGTGGTTATTGACCTGGAAACGTCCTTTAGCCCTCGCGGAACAGATGGGCAGATTATTGGTACTCGGACGACTGATCAGGGATCGCCGTTCGAATATCGACTGGAATTTAAGCCGGATCTGACCGAGGCGGTTGACGCGATCGCCGTAGGTTGGAATGGAGTTACTGAGCTCCCTTCCCTAAGCAGCGGCGGTGACGGCGGAGGTGACGGCGGCGGCGATGGCGGCCCAACTAAAGTGCCTGAGCCTTCTGTGTTGGGCGCGATCGCTGCGTTGGGTGCTTGGGGAGCCCTACGGAAGCTGCGTAAGCGCGGTTAAGACGATCGCCATATAGTTGACTGTCTGTTTTAGGTAAAGTAAGGGGTGAGACGAAAGGGTCTTGCCCCTTTCGCTTTTATTGAAAGAGTGATGAGGAATAAACTAAGAGCCTATGACCGTAGAACCTTGGCGGTTACCGGAGGTGGTCGAGCACACTGGGTTATTGTTGGACAGCTTTAAGGGGATTGTGGGGCGATCGCTGGTTTGCAATTTGGCAGAAACACCGGAATTGCGGGCTCAGCAGTTATTTGAAGCGTCCTTAGTGGTGGTGTCCCACGGCACCGAGGCGGATCCAATCTTTAATTACGGTAATCAGCGTGCACTGGAGCTTTGGGAGACCACCTGGGAAGCGATGACCCGAATGCCTTCCCGGCTAACGGCGGAACCGATGAATCGGGAAGAGCGATCGCACATCCTGTCAGAAACGGAGCGACAGGGCTATGTTGAGGGTTACTGTGGCGTGCGAATTTCCACCACTGGGCAGCGATTTCGAATTCTCGACGTAATCATTTGGAACGTATTGGACGAGCAGAGGAAAAAACGCGGCCAGGCAGCAACTTATAGCCGTATTGAGCTGTTAAATTGACGCTATTTTCAATTGCTATTTTCAATTCCCCCTGACGTAAGCGTTGAATCCAAAACATGCTCCAGAACATCGTGTAAACCTTCAAAATTACTCCCGAATCCCATGAATCAGCGTTGGATCTGGGTAAAGGCGTGAGTCGGGCGATCCACGACCACTGAAAAGTTCGTGAGGGTTGCGATCGCGGCCTAGACGTATCTGCCTGAAAAAGAAAACTCTGGGGAACAGCAGCATTTAGAAGGCTGAGCTTAGCCGAAGCCTCCCGGTTCCTAACTGTTAGCTTTCTTCGAGCCGTGCGAGAGATCTACTGTGTTCGTATCGAGACAGACGGCATAAAAACGCGCCATAAAAAAATAGACCGATGCCCATTAAAGCAACAGTCTATTTCAAGGGTTTGCAAATAGCGTTATGGCGTTCTCAGCCTAAGCCTATCCTACTCGTCGTAGGGTTCCTTGCCGGTGAACTTCACCTTGATGGGGTTAGGGTTCTCACCAATACGACGAGGATTAGCATTAACCGATACGCGCTCTTTGCTAACTTTCTCAGGGAAGTTACCGCCAGTGGGATGAATGAAGTCCACTTCGCCGTTAGGGAAGACCCGGTAAATTTTGTAGTCGCTAATCTTGGGACGCATCTGGGTCCGAAACCGCTTACCCAAGGCGATGCACTGCTCCTTACGAGCGAAGAACATTAGGTTTTCGCCCTCATGCATAATGGCAGCGCCGCCGGTAGGCATTTCAAAAACCTGCTCTTTTTTGCTAGTCCAGGTGATCGCGTACTTCTCTTCCACAAAGGCGCGATTCAACAAACCACCCGTGCTGCCGCCGAATTTTGGGGTTGCACCGGTTAGTTCGTCAACGCTGGTAGCGGTTGGGGTCTTAGGCATCGGTTTTTCTCTCAGTAGTATCTGAAAAGCCTTATTTTCTCTCTAGTCTATCTGGAATCCTAGCATCGCTTTATGTGTCGATTTTTCCGACCATTGCCAACTGTTACAGTTCGTTGCTTAAAATCTCCGATCCAGCGCCTCTACAACAGGATACGGGGGCTGGGCAAGGGCGACAGAATAGGTACCCTTGAGGTTGGCACTGAAAATATATGGATTGATGGTGGCAATGGATCAGGCGGGCGAAAAGATTTTGATTGTGGAAGATGACCCGGAGATTGCGGGGTTGATTCGATCCACGCTGGAGCGGGAGGGGTTCGAGGTGCTGGTGTGCGGCGATGGGGTGGGGGCGATCGCCCAGTACCAATCCTGGCAGCCGGTGGCGATCGTGTTGGATTGGATGTTGCCGGGGCTGGACGGGCTGGAGGTGTGCGCGCGGATTCGTCAGCAGCCGGGGCCGGTGGATCCGTTTATTTT
>CALCTI010000465.1 GCA_937894105.1 uncultured cyanobacterium | reverse complement strand
AAAAATTGCTTTAGAAAAACTGCTTTAGAAAAACTGCTTTAAAAAATCCTCCTTAACGCTGCTAGAAAAGGGGGGAGATGCTCACATTTACTACGGCAAGCTGGCGTAAAACACACCAGCTTGTTTAGGGCGGGTCATCAATTAACCTTCAGAAGCCTTACGCAGTAGGAAGTTCACGCCCTTTTAAACAAAAAACACTAGGGGCGGAAACCCTCGCAGCGATTGAGCTCGAAATTTAATTGGTGACAGCCCCTAGAACCCGGCTCGACCTTCGAAGACACCTGCCTTAAAGAAGTGGAACGCTGCCGAACTGAAATTATCCGAGGCGATCGCCGCAGCCACATCGGGATTGCTCGCTAAATAGGGCACCGGATTGAAGAAGCCGCTTGGGGCACGATTCTCCAGGGAGCCAGCGCTAGCGTAATGGTGCGCCGGGCTGATCAGTCCACTCGCCACTGCGTCGAACACATCGGGATTGTCCAATAAGTACGCTCCAGTATCGAAAAACGCAATGGGGTTACGTCCCTCAAACTGACCCAACCGGGTGAAATGATCCAAAGCGCTGGCAAAGTCGCCATTGGCGATCGCCACTTCCACATCAGGATTGGTGCTGCGGTAGAACGTCTCGTCAAACACATCCTGAAGGGTCAACCCCGTTAGCTGATCCACAATCGGGTTCGTCGGGCTGGGAGGAGTGGGTACCGCCGTCGCCCCATCCAAGACCGTGTCAGCACGCTGGCTCAGGTTCTGAATGCGAGTATCCTCTGCAGCGGTGGTATCGACGGTGCTAAAGGGAGCATTCAACTGGGTCAGGAAATTTCCCAAAGCCGTTTGCTCGTCCGTTTCCAAATCCACCGGATTGGCATTGGCAAAGGCATCGAACGGATAACTGTCGCCACCGCCCGCCAAGAAGTCCAAGGTGACAATGCGAATTTGACGGTTCGGGTCGCCCACTAACGCGCCGTTTTGCACCACCGTATCGATAATTGCACCGCTGTCGTCGGTAATTGCCAGCGATCGCACCCGCTGATTTTCCGGCAAACTGGCGTCAAAGCTAAAGGACACCCCACCCACCTGGGGAAATCGCCCCGGCGTTGCCCCATCGCCAGACTGACTCACGCCGTGCTCGATAACCTGCTGTAACTGGGCCGCCGTCATGGTTAATAAGGTTAAGCCGTTATTAAAACGCAGGGTGCCTTCAATATCTAGCTGGGAAATTTGCCCCGCTGTCTTACCCGCCAGGGGGTTGGCCTCCGTGGGTTCCAGCTCACCGGTCAAACCGTCAATACGACCAATGGAATCGCGAATACCACCGCCGTTTTTGATGGATACCAACACCGCAGGATCCACTGCCCTCGCCGCCGCCAGGTTTGCATCAGCGGTCAAATTACCCAGGTTTGTTTCCTCGGTTCGCACTGCCGATCGCCGCCCCTCCAGATACACCGTCGAAGCGCCAAACACCTCGCCGTCACGGCTGGTGACAATATTTTGAACACTGCCCACCAAATTCTGCACCGTGTTCCCTTGGGTGCCCGGACCAAAGGGACTTTGCCCCGGAGCCATCGCGTTCCACACATCGGTTACACCCTGGGCATCGGTGGCATAGGCACCACTTTCAGCGGCGTTAATGCTGGTGTGAATCAGCACGCCGTTGGCGTCGAAATCCACCACCAAACGACCCACGTAGCTGTATTGACCATCGGCGCTGACGATCGCCACCGGCTCCCCATCAGCGTTGGTGCTCAGCACCGGGAACGGCTCCGTCGCCACATCCCCCGCCCGCAGCCGATCCGTTTCATCCGCCAGCAAGGTATCGGACCCGCCGGCGATCGCCACATCCACACCGCGCAACTGGGGCACTAACTGCTGCTCAAGCTGAAACTGTTGCAGGTGGGTTAGGGTAACGATTTTATTGATGCCACGGGCTCGCAGTTGATCAATGGTGGGCTGCAAAATGCTCGCCAACACATTGATGTCGTTGGTAGTAGTACCTAACACCTGAACGCCGCCGGTGGACGAAATACTGCCCACGCTGGGAGTGGTAGCACCCACCACTCCAATTAGTTCCCCATCACGCTCAATCACCGTAGCCGGGGCGATCGCTGGCGCATCAGCGGCCGCATCCAAATTGGTCAGGTCCGCCCGGAAATCAGTGCTGTCAAGGATTTCAGAGGTAAATAAGCCCGACAAATTGTCATCGTCGCTAAAATCCAGGTTGGCGCTTAGGTAGGGGAACTGGGCACCTGCCCAACGCACATCTCCCAGCTCATCGCCGCGAATATCAGCACCGATAATACTTTCAAAGGTGGCGGTGCCCGCATCAAATTCATGGTTACCCACCGCCGACGCGTCAAAGCCCAGGGCATTCATAATGCTGATATCCAAACGCCCCACCCCTTCGCGCACGTTGTCCAGGGTGACGCCAAACTGCTCCGAGTAGAAGTTTTGCAGGGGAGTGCGTAGGGAGCGATCGCCCGCCGCATTGAAAAACGGACCGGGCAGGTAATTATCACCAGCGGACAGCAGGATAGACGGAATATTTTTGTTATCCGCATCCGTCTCCAACCCTTCCACCACTGCCGCAAAGTTGGGCGCATCGCTGATGGCGTCCACACCCCCTTCCAGGTCAGAGGCGGCCAGAATTTGCAAGCGGGTAATTTCACCAACGCCATACAGGGTAGTAGTTCCGCTCACCTCGTTGGATACCGCCAGCAAAGACCGGCCGATAGGGCTCTCAGCCGCACCGATAAACTCAATATCTTCCGGTCCCAAATCGCCCGCAGTCCCCGCCTCAGGGTCGCCGGAAAAATCGCGATTATTCACATACTGCACAAACTCCGGAGCTGCGGGATTGCTCAGGTTAAACACCGCCACACCACCAACCCGCTCCAGCCCCACAAAGACGTGAGGCTCACCGTTTATCTGACCCACCGTGACCGCTTCCGGCTCCGGTCCCTTATCATCACTGCGGTTATCGAAATTATTCTCGTCGTTGGTGCTATTGAAAAACTCAGCATTATTGGCAAGGGTGATACGTTCTAGCTGTTCGCCGCTATCAAACACCACATTGCCAACGGTATCCCAAACGGTGAAAGAGCGACCGCCAAAGGCAAAAATCTGATCCACATCCCCGTCACCGTCCAGATCGCCCAAGGTAGTGGTGGTTTTCAACCGTCCCAGATTGCTATCCGCTTGCAACTCACTGGCATTGGGAAAATGGCCGGGATCCAAGGTCAAATCCTTAACCCGCGCCTCCTCACTAAAGCCGTCGTAATCCCGCGCATCCCCTTCGTTAGCGGTGATGAAATAAGTGCTGCCACCTACCGTGAAGGTATCGATCGCATCGGGCTGATACAACCCAAACACCGGATGGTTGCGAATATCGACACGTCCATCGCGATCGCTTGCATCAAAACCATTACCGAGCTGAGCCGCATCCTTCACACCCAAGGGTCGAATTTCCGTAACCGTCGCCGTCTCCAAATCCACAACGGCAACGGCATTATTCTCCTGCAAGGTCACCACAGCGGTGCTGCTATCGGGCGTCACCGTCACAAACTCAGGCTCCAGGTCCTGGGCAACGGTGGCATTAGGTCCAAAAATCCGAACGCCCCTAGCCCGCAGGGCATCCACCTGACTATTAAACGCCGTGAAATCAGCGGTCGCAACGGTCGCTTGCTCCAAACCGTTAGACAAATCAATCACGCTAATGGAACCTTCCGGATCCACCGTGTACTCATCATTGGGCTCACCCTCATTGGCAACCACCAAACGCTGGCCGTCGGGGGTAAAGGTCAACGCATCGGGCAACGCTCCCACGGGGATGGTCCGCAAAAAGCCACCATTCACATTAAAGAAAGCCACATTTCCAGGCTGTTGCGCCCCGCCGGACTCCACTTCCACAGCGATCGCCACAACCCCATTCGACACGTCCACACTATTCGCCACATTCCCATAGGGCGTCACATCAATGGAGAACAACAGGGTCGGCCGATTCGGGTTCCGAATGTCCAACACATCCACAGCCGCACTTTGGGCATTCACCACAAATAGCCGTTGACTCTGGGAATCGTAAGCGACAATCTCCGCCGCACTCTCATCAAATTGCCCCGTAGCGTAGGTACCAAGGGGGGTCAGTTGAATCGCCATAAAGTCGAGAATCCACAGAAAGTTCCGTGGCTAACCCTATCAACGGCAAGTTAATCCATCCTCAGCGATCGGTTAACACCACCATAAATTCTGGTTACCTGGCATGGGCCACCACTCCTGACTCGTCGACCTATGAATTATCCAGGAAATCAATTTTGTCTGCTTCAAAAGCTTAGTGAAATTGTGTTGTGAAATTGAATTTTCGCTTATGGGTCTCGTTCAGCTGATCAACCCATGAATCAAGCTCCTCGGGCAGATCCAGGCGCTTCACCTCTCGCCCCTGATGATCGCTGGAGGAGCAGGAGTTGGGAGCAAAGGGACTAGATGTTAAATTGAGAATGATTATCGTTCTCAATTTAATCCATGCTGAGTTCTGCCACATCCTCCCAACAGTCCCCTTCAACTCAGCCTGACCCGCAGAGGTTGCTCAAAATTCGGCATACCTGCGCCCATATTTTGGCGATGGCGGTGCAGTCCCTGTTTCCTGAAACCAAGGTGACGATTGGACCCTGGACAGAGACTGGGTTTTATTACGACTTCGATCGCCCCACCCCGTTTGTCCCCGAAGATCTCAAAGCAATCCAGAAAGAGATGCGGCGGATTATTCGCGCCAATCTGCCCGTGATTCGAGAAGTCGTCGACCGGGATGAGATTCGCGCGGAAATAGAAGCCCTTCAGGAACCTTACAAGCGGGAAATTTTGGACGGTATCCCTGCCGATGCGGAGATCACCCGCTACTTTCTCGGTTCCCCCGACACTGGCAATACGAACCATCCCGAGGTCGAACCCTCGTTAATCGATCCGGTTATGGTGTCCACCAGCAGAGTGTGGTGGGATCTCTGTGCAGGGCCCCATCTGAACTCAACGCGGGACATTCACCCGAAGGCCTTCGCCCTGGAAAGTGTCGCAGGGGCCTACTGGCGCGGCGATGAAACCAAGCCTCAATTACAGCGGATTTACGGTACGGCTTGGGAAAACCCTGCACAGCTGAAAGCCTATCTGGAGCTGAAAGAAGAGGCTAAACGCCGCGACCATCGCAAGCTAGGTAAGGAGCTGGAGCTGTTCAGCATTCAGGACAATGCTGGCGGCGGCTTGGTGTTCTGGCATCCCAAGGGCGCACGGATGCGGCGGGAGATCGAGGATTATTGGCGTGCGGCCCACCTGGAAGCGGGATATGACCTGTTATATACCCCCCACGTGGCGAATGTGGACCTCTGGAAAACCTCGGGGCATTTGGACTTCTATCGGGAGAATATGTTCGATCCGATTGAGGTTGAGGCGCAGCAGTATCAGCTCAAACCCATGAACTGCCCGTTTCATGTGCTGACCTATCAAAATAAGCTGCATTCCTATCGCGAGTTACCGTTGCGGTGGGCGGAGCTGGGAACCGTTTATCGTTACGAGCGATCGGGAGCGCTACACGGACTGATGCGGGTGCGGGGCTTCACCCAGGACGACGCCCACGTTTTCTGCCTGCCGGACCAGGTGGCCCAGGAAATTTTGGCCGTGCTCGATCTGACGGAGAAAATTTTGTCGGATTTTGGTTTTGCTGAATATGAGGTGAACCTGTCCACCCGCCCATCCAAATCTGTGGGAACCGATGAGATTTGGCAACTGGCCACCGAGGCCCTGATAGAGGCCCTAGATGCGAAGGGTTGGGACTATGTCATCGATGAGGGGGGCGGTGCGTTTTACGGTCCCAAAATCGATATCAAAATTAAGGATGCCATTGGGCGGCTCTGGCAATGTTCGACCATCCAGGTGGATTTCAACCTACCGGAACGGTTTGAGATGAACTACGTAGCTGCTGACGGTTCGCGCCAACGCCCTATCATGATCCACCGAGCTATTTTTGGATCGTTGGAGCGTTTTTTCGGCATTTTGGTGGAGAATTTTGCGGGGAATTTTCCCCTATGGCTAGCCCCCATCCAGCTCCGCCTATTACCGGTCAGTGATGACCAGCGTCCGTATGCGGAGGAAACGGCTCGCAAGCTCAAGGCACAGGGATTACGGGTTGAGGTGGATGTCAGTGGTGATCGCCTGGGCAAGCTGATTCGCACGGCAGAGCTGGAGAAGATTCCGATAACGGCGGTCGTGGGCAAGCGAGAGGTCGATCAGCAAAACCTCAGCGTGCGATCGCGCCATGGGGGAGATTTAGGCGTGCTGACCCTGGAAGCGCTACAGGAAAAAATGCAGGGGGCGATCGAGCAAAAGTCAGCTTTCTAGATCCTAATTGCCTAAAGCTTCAACAGGGCTTAAACGGGAGCGCCACCGCAGTGGGTAGGGGGAGGAGCGACTCAGGGGGCTAATGCCGTAAGCCAGCCATCAGCCAGACTTGGCTTTGGTTATCCTCCCTTGTTCGGACTACTAACACTTCTTAGTATTGGCTTTAACGCTGGAATAAGACCTTAGATTCCCTGGCATCCGTGGGGACGACCCTAACTCAACGTTGAACCGAGGAAAATACTATGCCGCTGCGCCATCAACCTGCTCCCCCGACCCCCTGGGATCGCGGCTTGGATCAGCCCACCATTGCAGCATCGGCTTACGTCCATCCCCAGTGCAGTCTCATTGGGGATCTGCAGCTAGGGGAAAACGTTATTGTTGCCCCCAATACGTCAATCCGTGCCGACGAAGGGGCTCCCTTCTACATTGGAGCCAACACCAACATTCAAGATGGGGTGGTAATCCATGGGTTAGAGCAGGGGCGAGTCTTCGGGGATGACCAGCAAGCCTACTCCGTGTGGATCGGCCACGACACCTGCATTACCCATATGGTGTTGATCCACGGTCCGGCGTACGTCGGCAATGAGTGTTTCATTGGCTTTCGGTCCACGGTGTTCAATGCTCAAATCGGCCACGGCTGCATTGTGATGATGCATGCTCTGATCCAAGACGTAGAAATTCCCGCTGGCAAATACGTGCCCTCGGGAGCGGTGATCACCACCCAGCAAGCCGCCGATCGCCTACCGGATGCCAATGATAGCGATCGCGCCTTCTCCCACCACGTCGTCGAAGTCAACCAGGCCCTACGCGCCGGCTACCAATGTGCCAATGATGGCGCGTGCTCCACTCCCTCTTCCCACAACGGCACTCATTCTGCGTCCCAGAACGGTAACGGCCATGCAGGCGGTCCTTTGCCAGCAGAAGTGGTAGACGCGATTCGGCAACAGCTCAACGCAGGGCACCGTATCGGCCTGGAATTTACCGACATCCGTCGCTTTAAGGTGAACTCCTGGCAGAGCGGAATTACCATTGCCAGCGATCGCGAAGCCCAAGTCCTAACCCAAGTCGAACAATTTTTGAAAGAGCACCCCAGCGAATACGTGCGCCTGCTAGGCATCGATCCCAAAGCAAAACAGCTACGGTTGCAACGAACCATTCAGAGACCTGGTTAGTTTGACTCAAGCGCAGGTGTAATCATTCCCTAAAGCGTGACAAGAACTCTCTCGGCATAGTTTCTAAACCCGGTCGGGGGATGCTTTTTTGCCTTTTACGCCTAATGTGGATATCGCCCAAAACATCCAAACAAAAGAGAGGGAGACCAGCATTAAGCGGTCCCCCTCTCTCTTCAACTATTCAATTGTTAGGCGGATGAATCATCCAACCAAAACTCTTAGCCGTTGATAGCGGGTGCCTGA
>CALCTI010000464.1 GCA_937894105.1 uncultured cyanobacterium | reverse complement strand
GGGCCCAATGCCACAGTAGGGGGAAGTTAATAACCGCCATCAAAATGCCAACGGCATAGGCAAAGAACGGCCGCTGATCCTCCTTAGGATCCTGCTGTTCTACATAAACTTGTCCTGCGGTCATAGAAAGACTCCAGGGAATAGATTGTTAGGGCAATGTAATACGATTCTCAATAACAAATTTCCCTACAAAAGGAGAAATTAAGCACCCAAATCGAGTTTATCATCACCATTTCTGGCCGTTGCTCCAGGAATCAGGATAACCAACCAGGACAGTCGCCCAGAATCCTACGCTAAACATTGTCTTGCACCTACCCTTCATGTCTACCGATAGAGCCACTTAGCCTGGACCAAAAACATCCTAAAAAAGCACCGATTAGAGTCGCTCGCGAAGTTCTAACCGTTGGTGTGGATTGAATCCATATTACGGTCACTCTGTTTTAATACAGGACACTTCAGCGATCGCGGAACTCAGCTGTTGGCGAAGCGTTGGCGAAGTCAATTGCGATCTTAGCGATACGCCAGCTACGCTAACTGGCTTGGTTACAGCGAGAAAGACGGTTGCCTAGGAATTCAAAGGTAATTGATGCTCGCCCCTAGGAAATGGCGTCTATCAAATCTCAAACCCAGCAGCCTCTCTCAAACTCAACAGCCTCAAAAATAACCCCAAAGGTTTCAGCCTTCAGGGTTATGTGTTGGAAAGTGTGTATTTGAAAGGGCGTATATGCCGTATTAATTTAAGACTCTTGAGATTTAATTGATGACACGCCTGGGGCATTATTCGCTAGTCTTCTGATCCGCCGTAGATCCGGATCCACTGGCAGTAGTTTCGGCTTCATCAGATTCAGCTACTTTATTTTCCTTCGCTAGCTTGGCTTCTTCCTTTGCCTTTGCCCGTTGTTCTCGTTGTTTGCGCTCAGCCTCAAGAATATCTTTCATGGTTTCTTGAGCCATTGCCAGCTTTTCTAGGTTGCCGCGATAGAGATCTAGATCCTTGTCCAGCTTGTCAAACGGTAACTTTAGGGGATCACAGATGCTTTTGAGTAGATCTGATCGCTTGTCCTTATCTTTAATCAGCTCCTGATCGCAAGCTTCTAGGATGGTGTACAACCCCACTCCCAGTAGGCGGCTGTATTTTGTTGTTCCATCTACCAGTGGCTGAACGGCGTCCTTTACAACGGTAGAATTTCCTTGCTGCGTTAGGGCGGCTACGGCGTCATCCAGAGACAACCCTTTGGCTGACTCTAACAGGGCTGCTGCATCTTGGCGAAACTGGCTGGCTTCTTTTTGACCAGCGCTGGTGCAAAGGGCAGAAAAAATGGAGTTGCGATCGCTTTCTGGCTGGTAACCTGCCATAAACCGGTCGTAGGTGGTCACTACCCCTAGGGCGTAGACGGACGTGTAGGAGAAGTTGCTGCCCACCGTTAGCAGGTGCATTTCCACCATTAACTCTTCAACAACACTGCGGTACACGGAGTTAATGGGGCGGGTATGAGCGGTATGGAACGCTCGCTTAGTATCAGAAACAGTTCGAACGTTATTCACAGATTGCGGTATTAAGAGTCATCGGTCGGGCCTCTTTAATTTTCGCGCCCGCCGGTGTTTTTGCCAAGCGATTATGGGCGATTTCCTAGGATTGCCCCCACCCAGGTGAAATGCTAGGGGTGATGTCTAAAGACGATAAAGCTCCCAAACCGCCTCGTGTTCTTGGTCGCCGGGGTTTAGGTGTGCCAGTCGCCAGGTTTTTCCTTCGGGCTGACGTTGGAGATAAATCTCAAAGGGCGATCGCCGCTGACGGGTTTGCCGCCCTTCCCGATTCAGGTCCAAATCGTAGGTGCCGCTGATTTTGAACCCTGGGCGATCGCCAACGGTCAGCGGCAAACGCTCCTTAACGCGGATATGGGTCACCCGCACTCCCAAAGCATCAGAAACGGCGTCTAGGGTGTCCACCGCAACGGGCAAGTCTGCTGGAAGGTTTTCTGCCGGTAAGTTCCTGTCCATTGGGTCGCTCACCGCTGACTTCCTTTCGGCTGAATTATCTACCGTTGAATTATTGCCCGCTGGCAAGGTGGGCGCAGAGTTTGGTGCGTATTCTTGGGCGATCGCCACCTGAGTTCGCAACACTTCCAGGGTCACCGCCCGCTGCACCAAAGAATCTGCCCCCAGAATTCGCCCGCAGCCTCCTATCAATCCCAGCGTAAAAACCAGGGCCAAAGTCAAACTCAATTTTCCAAGGTTTCTTAGGTACTTTTTCAAGACAATTTTCAAGACAAACATTCTTAAATTATTGCTCCTTCAATGATCGCCCCTTCGGATCCTATATTTTTAGCTTTTTTAAAAGTCTGTTTTTAACACCCATTAAGATGAACCTTAACGTGACGAAAAACAGGATATTAGCTAAAGAATCAATGATTTCGAGGCGATCTCCGGCGATCTTCACTGATCTTGCCTAAGCCCTCACCAAAATCTTTAGAATTTTCTCGATAAGGAAAACCCCATTCTTAACCGTTTTTTTGATAAATATTTACCCCATCTTTGATTTAATCAGCGTTCGCTCTCGCCACATTTTGGCTGTGCTACGATCCATGCCAGTGCTAGCACCGAATTATTCGGCACGCCCATGGGCAAAGTTCTTGTTCTCAACGCATCCTATGAACCGCTGAATGTAACCAGTTGGCGGCGAGCAGTGGTTTTACTGCTCAAAGAAAAGGCTGAGCAAATTGAGCACAATGAGCGAGTGATTTATCCGGGGATGCCACTGCCGAGCGTAATCAGATTGCGTCATTATATTCGCGTTCCCTATAAGCAAATTGCCCTGACGCGAAAAAATATTCTCAGTCGCGACAACCATTGTTGCCAGTATTGCGCCTATCGGGGGGATGATTTGACCCTGGATCACGTGATTCCGCGATCGCGAGGGGGCGGCGATAGCTGGGAAAATATGGTGGCGGCTTGTGTGCGCTGCAATATTAAAAAGGGCAACCGCACCCCAAAGGAGGCGAAAATGCCCCTGCGGCGATCGCCCCGTCGTCCCCACAGCAGCTTGTATTTTGAGCTAACTAAGCAAGTGGACAGCGGTCGGCACCAGGAATGGCGGAAGTATATTATTGGCGCTTAACTTATTGGCGCTTAATTTACTATTGGCGGTAGTGATGCAATGTGATGGTCGCTCAATTTCGAAAAGCTTGAATCTTCTGTAGATTAAGGTTCAGCCCACATTACGTTGCATCACTACCCTATTGGCAACTATTACTATTGGCACTTAACTTACTGGACTAGAACTTAAGCCAAAGAAGTCAAGCTAAAGCAATTGAGCTAGAAAAATTGAACCCAAAAAGTCAAAGTGGCAGCCAAAGATAACCAGCTTAAAAATGCGTTTCGGGTTAACTGAAGCGCATTTTTTATGGTCAAAACGGTGATGGGATTATCGGGATTTCCTAACAGGGGTTTAACCTTTTTTTGTCCTTGGTAATAATTTTCGCCCCCTAGCTGCACTCCCAGTGCTCCCGCATAGGCCGCCTCACTCCATCCTGAGTTGGGGCTGGGATCTTTGGAACCGTCTTGGCGGGCGATCGCCCAAACCCGACGCGGCTTCCCAGACCACAGGGCCAGGGTTATCACGCTAAGGCGGCAGGGAATCCAGGTGAGTCGGTCTTCCAGTTGGGCGCTAAACCAGCCGATGTGGGTGTATGGCGATCGCCGGTAGCCTACCGTGGAATCCAGGGTGCTTGCCGCTTTATAAGCCATGGTGCCAGCAGCGATTATTCCCGGAATATTGCCCAGTGTGGCGGCAACAACGGTCCAAAAAACGGACCAAAATAGGGGAGCCAACACCCCGTCGATGGCATTTTCCGCCACCGTTTCCAGGGTTGCCCGTAGAACTTCTGCTTCGTCAAGATTTTCCGTATCTCTTCCCACGTATAGGCTTAGGCGCGATCGCCCGGCCTCCAGCCCCGACTTTTGTAAATTATTCAGCACATCCCACGCCGCATCGCGCAGGCTACGCCCGGCAAAGCAAGAGGCTAGGGCGATCGCTTCTACCCCAAATCCTAGGATCGGGTGGGCGCGGTGGGCCATTTGGACAATTAGCCCGGTGACCAAGGCACTACCGGCGATCGTGCTGAGTCCCAATGCCACCCCTGCCCACCGCTCCACCCGGGGGTGATGGTGATAATGGACATGAGCCTTCTTGGCTGTGTCCCCCAATATGCAGCGGGTGAACACGTTGATCCAAAGGGCGATTCCCTGCACTGGATGGTACCAATGCCACGGGTCGCCAATAATCCAATCTAAAATCGCCGCCCACAACAATAGCCCCCCACCGCGCGGAAAGCTATCGAGGGTTAAATCTGCAACCAAGCCCTAAACCCTAGCGACCGCCAACGGTAATGTTGTCCACCTTAATATGAGGCTGTCCAACGGTAACGTACACGCTGCCGCTGATAGAGCCGCAGAAGCCCGCCGCCAATGCTAAGTCCTTAGAGGACATGGAAATGTTGTGCATCACGTCGGTAGCTTCGCCAATCAAGGTAGCACCCTTCAAAGGCTTCGTGATTTTGCCATTTTCGACCAAGTAAGCTTCGTCAACGCCAAAGTTAAACTGCCCCGTGGCACCGACGCTGCCGCCCCCCATTTTCTTGCAGTAAATTCCTTTTTCCACCGACGAAAACAAATCGTCCATGGTGAAATCGCCCACATCAATATAGGTATTACGCATACGAGAGGCGGCGGCGTAGGCATAGCCCTGGCGACGGCCGCTACCGGTACGAGGATGCCCCGTGCGTAGGGACCCGGCGCGATCCGCCAGGAAGTTTTTCAAGATACCGTTTTCAATCAGCAACGTGCGCTGGGACGGCATACCCTCATCATCCATATCGATGGTGCCGAATTCCTGATCCGTTAGTCCCTCATCCCAGGCGGTTAGGTTTTCGTGGGCGATTTTTTCCCCTTTCTTGTCGATAAACGGCGTTGTGCCCCGCTCAATTTGCGTCGTTTCCAACAGGTGCCCGCAGGCTTCGTGGAAAATCACTCCTCCGAAGGAGTTGGCCATAATCACCGGATAGCTTCCCGACTCTACGTAATCCGCGTAAAGCATCTGCCCCGCCGACTCGGTAATTTCCTCGGCCGTTTCTCCATGGTTCCAGTTGCGTAGAAAACCTGGATCGCTGCTGCTGCCCAGACGCTTACTAATAGAGGATCGATTGGCTCCATCGGCACATAGGATGGTGCTGCCCAAAGACTGAGTTAGGCGAATATCACGGGCAAAGACCCCGTCACTAGCGGCAACCAGCACCTCTTGCCAGTCGCGAAAATAGCTGGATCGCCGCGATTGCACATGCTTGCCGCGTTTTAGCAGCCCGTCGTTAGCCGCTAATAGCACATCGCCCATTTCCCGCATGGAGCTGCACTGCCCCAGCCATAGCCCTTTATCTTTAGCAGTGCCGTAGTCGCGGAACATTTCTAAATTGATTTCCGGCACAAAGGCATTAGGACCGGGCAGGATGAGCCCCAAAATGGACAGGGCTTTTTCTAGGGCGCTGCGCAGGCCGCTGAAGGATAGGTCGTATGTGCTCACATAACAATCTAGCTTGCCCCGAAACACGCGAACTCCCGCGCCGGATGCCAGGCTGGGGGAAATGCTCGTGACGGCGTCGTCTTCTGCTAGACAGCTAATGTAATTCTTGCGCTCGATAAAAAACTCGATAAAGTCTGCGCCTGCCGCCCGCCCTAATCCCAACAATGTGGACAGGGGCGACCGCCAACTCTCATCAAAGTGATCACCAGCGGGCTCATAGTTAAGGCTGGGCACTTCTTTTGATAGCAGCAGAGTTGAAACCATTCCTGTTCTCCTTCGGGACCGTTAAGAAATCTTACAACGGGACTATTGCTAGTCTAACAAAGGGCTTCAGTTTCGGGGTTAGTCCAATTTGGCAATTACCATTTGGCAATCACCAGCCTTGCGGAAGCTGAGAAAAGAAGCTAACAACAGTCGTCTAGCGAGCGCAGAGAAAAATAATGGCAACCGAAGCGATAACGAAAGCCCAGTTGGTCGATCTATTAATAGGCAGCAATTTGGGCATTGGCGAGTCGGACACGGAGCGGGAGGAGCGGTTGGGCGCGATCGCAGCGTTAGAGCCCCAAAATCCCACGTTGATTCCCACCACGGCAGGCGATCGCCTCACAGGAGATTGGAAATTGCTTTACACCACCAGTCGAGGAATATTGGGATTAAATCGCCCACCGTTTCTGAAATTAGGCACCGTTTACCAATCAGTTCGCGCCGCAGAAAAACGCATTTATAATATTGCCGAAGTCAATAACAACCTGTCGTTTCTAGCTGGAGTTGTAAGCGTTGGCGCAAACTTTGAAGTGTTATCCCACACGCGAGTTCAAGTTAAATTCGAGCGAGCCGTTGTGGGCTTAAAAAACTGGATTCAATATGCAGGACCAGAAACTTTCACGGAGCGTTTAGACGCCCCCAAAAGACAGCCAGCGTTGGATACAAATTTTGAACAAGAGAAACAACAGGGCTGGCTGGAAATTACAAAATTGGATGATGATTTACGCATCGGTCGTGGCAATGAAGGCAGCGTTTTTGTCCTAAAAAAAGTTTAGAAAGGCAGCTTTACCTTCCTTCTTCTTGCTGCGCGGAAAGAGCTGCAATTGTTTTACGAATACAACGAGCGTCAAGTAAGCGTTGGTCTTTTTGTTCAACAGCAGTGCAGCTCTCGTAAAAAATCGGCAAGATTGGCTGTTCTCCCGCCTTTAAACTATCCATAACTTCACTGCTAGTGGGATCAAACTGCTGTAAACGGGGACTTTTCTGAAACTCTTCTAGGGATAATTTCCAAGTTTCTACCAGCCAATAATCCACCTCATATTGATCGATAAAATCAGCAATAACATTTAAATCACTACTGTATTGGGCAACTATTGTGTCTTCAATTCGCTGCCGCAGTTGCTGATAGTAACCCCAGTGGTAAGGAATGGCATATTCTGATGCCGCTAAAACAGAGCGCTGAGCAAAGGTAGGAATATTATCAGCTTCTTTCGCCAATGAAGCCACTAAGATATCCTTTGGCTGTCCCTTTAAAAATTCGTAAATATCCCCGATTCGTCCCTTAATTTGTAAATGGGAATACACAGTAAACCCCTTGGACAATGGCAGCCATCCCAAGCCAATGATTAGGAGGAGCAACACAGCAGCACTTCCTTGAATCCAGCGCCATTGCCGATTAATTTTCCAGCTTTGAATAGAGTGCCACCATTTTTCTAACAGTAATCCGGTGGCGATCGCCCCCAACAGAATCAAACTCAGGCGAAAAGAATAGTAAGTGTAGCGAGCTGGAAGATGCAGTTGGAATAGGACTAAATGAGCGGTGAGAAACATCAATAACGATGCGCCAATAAAATACCCAATTCGCTTCAGTTTAGGGTTGAGGCGGCTGGCAATATTAGAGTTGTAGGGCGATCGCAATAGCCAAGGCAAAGCGAAGGAAATTAGGAGCAAAGGGTTTAAAATCCCCAGCGATAGCAAGCCGCTGCGAGGTGAAAAGAGCCAAAAGATTACTGGGTTCCGATGGAAGAAAAATGAGCGCCCATACTCGCCATTAACATAACCTAATTCTGGTAATTCCCTTGCCATTTCCACAGAGAGAACGGGGCTGAAGTTATCATTGCCACCTAGGTTTCTTGCAGTAACTAATAATCCCAAAATACCTAAACTGAAAAGCCAAGGCAAGAGTGCTTTAATTCGTTTTTTCTTATGTTTAACGTGCTTGAAAAAAGATAGGGTTAGGGTGGCGATCGCTAACAGCAAAGCTTGGGGATAAAATAGCGCTTGAAGCCCCATAAATATTGACATTTCTATAACTGATTCGCCCAGAAAACCGTCAAGGAATCCAATTAACCACGGATAAACAAAGGCCCTCGGTGTTCCTGAAATAATTCCGTCTTCCAGCCATAGAGCCTGATTAAGCAATAAGCATCCTAAAAAGCCGAGAAAAGGAACAGGAGCTAATTTAAGAATAAGGCGAAAAAATAGAAGCGTAGCAAGGGCTGCAATCAATCCGGGCGCAATTTTTGCTGCCTGCAATGGATCGATGCCGAACCAGACAAAAACCTTATAAACCCCTTGATATCCCCAAGGGGCAACGCTTTGGAAGTAATCGGCAATTAAATCATTGGAAAAAAGGTTTGCATCTATCCATCGCTGCATCCAAAACACATGCTGTCGAGCATCATCTTGAACCATGTAGGTTCTCGATGTTCCGTAACTATACGCTTGTAGTGCTTGCCATAAAACAATAAGCAAGGATGCCAGTAAATATGGAATATTCTTTCGACTTTTCCAATGGTAATTAGTCGGAGAAAAAAGATTGGAGATCCATGCTAATAAACCCTCTATTTGGTGACTAGACATGTATTTGGTGACTAGACATGGTATTTTTTGATGCTAAAAAATGAAATTGCGGTTATATTTCTGGCTAATCTGGAAGCTTAAAAAGTTCGATGGATTTCACCTCATAGGTACCTTCTCCTTCCTCAAACTGGAGCTTCCAGGGGGACTTTAGCCCTGCGCTTTGGAGGAAAAAAGAAACACTTTGGTTGCCTGACTGTACTGGGATAGAAATCTTTTGGTTGGGGGTAAATTCCTCTTCTAACTGTTTTGGCTGATAATCTGACTGATAGTACAAGGTGATTTTGTCTGGACTGGGACTATCAATCGAGATATGTAATCTATATGAACTATTAGGGTTTAAATTAGGTATTTCAAAAATGATAAAAGGCTTAGCCTTGCGCGACGTTATTTCCAACGTGCCGTTACTAATTTGAGTATTTGTTTTTTCTCCCATTTTACTGATGGACTTAAAATTTCCATCTTTCTGCTGAAAAATCAATCTTTCTCCCTGAATAGAATCGCCACTTGAATATCGAGGTAGCTTTTCTAAAAATGAAAGAAAATTCCTTTCCACTACTGCGATGACAATCGTGTCATAGCGCTTTAATGACCGATGAATAAAGGCTTGGGACAGGGTGTTAGATTGGGCATGAATATAATCAACGGACTGGAAATATTGGGCTAAACTATTCTGTTGACTGGGAGCTAGAAAAGAATCTCTTATAATCAGGGTTTTTCCTGCAATTAATGACGCACCATAAGACTTTTGCGAAAAGTTTATAATATTGTCGCGATCGCCAATCAACCCACTCTCTACAGCTTCAGCTAGGGAAGGAAAAGCCTTTTTTCCTATTAAAACCTGTTCGGTTTCGATTCCTGATCTTTCAAGGCGAAAAATGGGTAATCCAAGTTCAGAGTTAACGGTGAAATATCCCAAAACTCGTCTTAGATCGACTCCCCAATTAGTTTGTTCACTTTGGGTTTTAATATGTTCTGAATTCCATAAATCAGGAGCCAAAGATTGAATTAGGGTTCTCATTAGTACAACGCTTCCCCAGCTAGAATGATGGGTATCTTCAGGAAAATAAAGAAGCTTTTCCAGCGATCGCTGTTTCGCTGATCTGTGAGACTCCCACAAGTCAATGAACCTCTTGTCTTGTGAATTCTTAAATCGATCAAGCAATATTTCTCGGCCTAATTTGGTCCTCTTCAGATCATCTTTTGCTTGTTCTGGTAAATATTCAGGATAGATCGTGTGCTTATTGGGCACTGCCATAACCCTGACTTTCCTATCGCTTTCTGTTTGCCATTTTAAAAAGTGCTGTAAATTATCTAAAACATATTCAACTCTTTCTGGGGCGATTAAGTCGCTATCTCCCGTTGCCTCGATCCCGTAGCTCCATCGGAAGTAAAGCCAACTGTTTTTACCCACGTCTACCTGGGGAAAACGTGATTCTTTTAGGATATTCTTCGTTAAAGTTTGCTTTGTTTGAATGGCCAATCCGCGAAAGGGTAGGCGATCGCTAATAAAATCAGAAAGCTGTTGGTAATTCCTTTTTCTTAGCCAGGCACTAAAGTAAGTTCGCTTTGGGAAAGGTTTCGGATCGCGTTTTTCCACTACCTCGAAATAATTGGCATCAAAAGATCCGCTTACCACCTTTAGAAGGGGATAGCTTAGTAAGCTCAAGCACAGTAAACCAGGTGCTAAATAAAGTATCTTTTCACCGAGTTTTGAGAAGGAAATAGAGTTGGATTTTCTGGGACTTATGGTCATACTGGGACGGTACAGAATCGAAAATTTAGAGGGTCTATAAAACTAAAACTGAAAGTATAGAAATGCGGAAAATTGATTGGAAATAGAAAGTAAAAGGGCCAAAGGAAACCCAATTCCTGCCACAGCAAATCTAGCGCTGATTGCGAAGGGAGAGGTTGACCAGTCCAGGTAACGACCTAGGCTGATATGGCCAGGTAAAAGGGCGATCGCTCCGCCAATCCCTAAGCATAATTGAGCCTGACGATTCCACGCATCCTGTAGATCCATAGTCCAGGAGTTACTTGCGCCCATGTCAACTAAATGCTGGTAGTAATTTAGCGCGTCTGGAACCGTTTTCGATCGAAAAATCACCCAGCCAACCATTACTATAAGCAGGGTTATTCCCCTAAAAACTATGGTTTTAATAAGGGAGAGATTTTCTCGTTTCCAATTACTCCAGCGCTCTAAAATAATCCAGCCGCCGTGGTAAACTCCCCACAAAATAAAGGTCCAATTTGCGCCGTGCCAAATGCCGGTGAATAGAAAAGCGATCGCCAAGTTTCGATAGGCCACCCCACTGCTCTGGCGCGATCCTCCCAGGGGAATGTACACATAGTCCCGAATCCACTGGGATAGGGTCATATGCCAACGCCGCCAAAAGTCGCTAATGCTGATGGCAGAATAAGGACGACAGAAATTTTCGGGAAAGCGAAAACCAAAGATTCTTCCTAGCCCGATCGCCATATCGCTGTAGCCTGAAAAGTCAAAATAAAGCTGTACGGTGTAGGCTGCCAATCCTAACCAGGCGGCGGAAAAAGAAAGGGAAACGCCTGATTCATAGGTGGCTTCAGCAACCTGCGCAACGGAATCAGCAATAACGACCTTTTTTACTAAACCGTAGGCGAAACGAATCATGCCCTGGGATACTTTTCCCCAGCTGTGCGATCGCCGTTGGATTTGGCTGGCAATATCTCGATATCGCACAATAGGTCCGGCAATAAGCTGGGGAAAAAATGCCACGTAAAGGGCAAATCTATCCCAACGTTTTTGTACCGGTGTTATACCTTCAGCCACGTCAATAACATAGCTTAGAGCTTGAAAGGTGAAGAATGAAATTCCAATGGGCAGGATAATATCATCCCAGTCGGAGAAAAATTGGGGTGCAACAACATTAACTTGATCCGTTAGGAAATTGGCATATTTGTAGTAGCCTAAAACGCCAATATTAAACGCCCAAGCAGACACTAAAACAATCTTTTTCTGGGAATTTTTTGGGGAGTTTTTCGAAGGGTTTTCGGTGTTTTTGTCTTGAAACTCGCATCGATCTGCCCATAGGCCCATCAGCCAATTAACCGTAATGGAAATTAGCAACATCCCCGTAAATCGACCGCCTCCCCATAAATAAAAGAACAGGCTGGCGATTAATAAAACGGTGTTCTTTGCGGGTTTAGGGCTGGCAAAATAAGCCGTCAGCACTAAGGGCAAAAAATAAAATAGGAATGAGGCGGACGAAAAGACCATTGGGCGATCGCCCCTTACCGCAAGTCACAGCTAAAGGGCTCAAAGTCACAATAACGCTGCAATATTTTTGCAGACTATGGACTTTTGTCATCCCCCTGGCGTGATTTTGATGGGAGTTTCCGTGGCCTGTTTAGTGCATTTCGT
>CALCTI010000463.1 GCA_937894105.1 uncultured cyanobacterium | reverse complement strand
GCCTGATCCCAAGCTGGCACGGATCCATCCACCGCAAACCACAGCCGGTCAGACAACATTCCAACGATTCCAATCAGCAGCAATCGCCACCCATCTTGCAGGAACCACTGTTTAGCCCGTTGCCGTCCAGCCGGTTGATGTTGCGCTTGATGTTGCGCTTGATGTTGCGATCGCCTACTGAAAACCATTAATCAAAAGCACGAATTCAAAACCCTATCAATCTTCAGCAAAACCCTAACTTATTCAAGAACTTAATAAAGATTGACCCTGACATCGCGACGGATTTTGATAAATACAATTCCCATGCCAGGGCACATCAGAAACGCGCACAAAGCCACGATCCATTAGCCAATTGTCAATATCGTTAAACAGTGCCCCATCCTTGTACAAAGCCTCTTGGGAAACTTCCACTTCTAAAAACTTGACCGAGCCTAAATAGTCTCCAGCCCCTTTCAAACACAACATTTCAGCGCCCTGAACATCAACCACCAACACATCCAGCTCGCCCAAAGCAAGTCCAACCCCTTGCAAAATCGTATCCAGTCGAGCGGTTTGTAACTGTAAAGTCTCCCCTGTTTCATGCACATCTGAAAAATGGTCTCTCAATGTATTTGTGGAGTTATAAATCGAGCTGCTAGCCCCATCATTACTAAACACAAAAAAGTTGCAAACCTCATCATCTGAATCTGTAACGAGGGCGTTAATACAAATGTTTCGAGTACCAGGAAGCTCATTCTTCGCAACTGTTTCAGTTAGGGTCTTAAAGCATTTTGGATCCGCCTCAACCCACACAATTAAATTAGGAGATAACCGTTGGTTACGATGAATTTCCTGACCATAATGGGCTCCCACATGAACAATTGATCGAACTGACTCCGCCCCTAGAAAATCAGCAAAACTGATGACTGATTTTCCATAACTACGATCAGCACAGTCTTGACGCCCTAAGCGTTGATAAATATTGCCTAAATGGGCGTACGCTTTATGGTTGATTGGCTGAACCATTACGGCATCTTGGCACCGACGAATACCCTCTTCAATATTTCCTTGCTCTAACGCTGCATAGGAAGAGGTTAGGCATGTTTCGTAGGATTCAGTGATGAGTTCAGTGGCGCTCATACCGGGCTTGTAAAGCTTAAAGTAGTCTGACTCAACGTGGGTTGACTGATTGAAACAGTGGCTAAAACTGTGCCAATTGAGGCGATATCCAGCGATGAAATCTTCATATAGCTGATCAACGTCAGTGCTTGCCGAATTATCAAATTCATTGGGACAAATATCCTGAACTCGATTGATTTGAATGGTTACGGTTTTGCTGGTGGGAAAACAAGCCAGTTGAGGCCTCCACTGTTGCCCTTGGGATGAACCAAAGAAATGATGGGCGAGTAACCCTTCTAAGTAATTGGGATGCTTCAGCTGATCGCTAATTTTTAACAGGGTCTGAATGTCATTTTTTCGGTATATTGATGCGCTCACTTCCCAGGGATAGGTCCAGGGAGAATCTTTAAGGGCACAGTTTGTCCAATCCCAAATCAGATAATCCTGCTGTTCTGTTAGGGGTGGCGACGGGGTGATATTTCTTCCTAGTCTTAGGCTAAATGCCAGAATCTGATTGTTCTGATTGAGGGCCGTTTCACACTGGTTGAACTTAAACTCTGCCTTAAAGCAAACGTCGTCGCAGCCCCAGAGAATATGGTCATCACATTGGGCAATAATGTTCACTAGATCCTGATAGAAATTGCCCTCAGGTACCCAATTGATCTCAGGGAAGTTTTGCTCCAAAACTTGATAGGATATTTTCTCGCTTTTGCAAAACAAAACATTGATTTTATGCGGGTCAATGTTGGAGTAATGAATAAGACTTTCTAGGTATGCGCAAAGCTGTAGGGGTCTGTCTTTGGAGAAGATAATAACGGAAGTCAATGGATTGCTCTGGGTAACGACTGAGGATGACCGCCTACGGTTTGCTTGAAAACATTGATCAGAAAGTGACTGCGTTCTCTTGGTTGAGAGTAGAAAGAGGGGAGGTTGAGGGGAAAGATGAAAGTGTCAAAATGGCGTTGGTTTGATCGCGCCAAAAAATAGAGTATCCAGCCTGTTCCAGAATTTTTAAAATTTGGACGCTTTCTTGACGAATCTCTTCAGAAAATTCAGTGTCTAAATCCCTTAGCTCGATGATTAGGGCTTGGGGGGCACATTGACTAAAGTCCCATGCCCTAATGATTGGCAGCTCGAACCCTTCAACGTCGATAACCATCAGGTTGATCGCCGGGATATGGTCAGCAAAACAGAGCTTTAGCAACTGGGGCGGAGTGACAACGTGCACTTCCTGAAAGTTGCCTTGATGGTGACCGCGAGCCCACTCCAGTTGATTGAACTGTTCAATATGGTGGGCGGCCATGGAGGAAATTGCTGTTCCTACCGAAATTTAGCTCAGTCCTGGGCGATCGCCCACTGCGCAGTTAAGCAGCCGTATATTGTAGCTTTGGTGGCGCCGTGCACAGATCTGGGCATATTGCTGAACCGGCTCCACATAAATGCCGTGCCACCCTAAATCCGCAAGGAATGAGGTATTACTGAAACTTTCACCGTCATAGGCACCAATTTCAATAAACCTGCCATTTCGACGCTGTCCAAATAGTTTTTCGTAAAGCTCTCCCAGTTGCGGTATTTGACAGCTAGTCGGCGGAACGTAAAACATTGGGAAACGCTTTCAAACAGTGTTGTTGCGGATGACAGATGATTGGGGATAAAGCGGGCTAAATCAAATGGCTTTAATTGCGGCCGATCCACTTTTGCGCTTGCAGACGTAACACAACACCAGAAACCAACAGGTCAAGGGTGACTTTTCGTTCGTCAATTAGGAACGACTCAAGAATGCTGCTGGATGAGCCCACTTCCGCGTAGGAAAAGGTTTTGATGCTCTTAATGTCGTCCTTTGGGAAGTAAACCCGGAATTCGCGATCGCCCCCAAACCAGTTGCCGACCACTTGAGAACACAATCCAGCCCCTGGCAATCCTCCCACTGCCACAGGCTCCTTCACAAAAGATAAGGTTAAATCTTCAATCCCCTGCTCAGCCAAAACTTTTTCTAATTCCGGTAAATAGTGCTCCTTCATAAACTCGTTGAAGGGCTTGTCTTCAAGCTTGGGAGGCTTAGCTTTCTTTTTCGCCGCTGGCTTCTTCGCAGGAGCTTCTTTTTTCTCCGCTGGTTTGGACGCAGCCTTAGCCGGCGCTTTGTCTTCGCCCTTTGCTTCCGTCGTCGCCTTCGCCTCGGCGTCCTTTACATCGCCAGATTTGTCAGCCGCCTTAGGATCCTTACTATCTGGCTTGGGCGCAGCCTTACTATCTGGCTTGGGCGCAGCCTTCACGTCCCCTGTCTTAGCTGCTGCTTGCCCCTTATCCTCAGCTTTCTTCTCTGCCGGTTCAGCCTGGGCTGTTTTTTCCGGTACAGGCTTCTGCTCAGGCTGGGAGCCTTCGGGGGACTCGGCTACTTTGTTCTCTTTTTCGTCTGCCATCGCACTAACTTTCCAGCAAAGATTCTTCTAGCAAAGGTCTTCCTATTATGACGGGTCATGGGACAACCCTTAAGACAGGCTCATTATGGTCAGCATTTAGCCTGACTATGCCTTAGCCCCCAGCCACCGCCGGGACAATACTCACTTCGGCATCGTCCCCTAGTTTGGTATCCATATTGTCCAAAAAGCGAATATCTTCGCTGTCCACATAAACATTCAGGAAGCGGCGTAGTTTGCCGGAATCATCGCAAAGGCGAGCTTTGATGCCGGGGCAGGCGGCTTCTAAGGATTCAATGAGTTCCGTGATCGTGGCACCTTCGCACTGGATTTCTGCCTGGTCGTTGGTGAATTTTTGTAGGGGAGTTGGAATTAAAACTTTGACGGCCATGGTGCGGTGAAGAAATGAAAGGATTAAATTGCAAGAAAAAAGCCGTAGGGTACGTCATGCGCACCGCTAAGACTCAAGATTATAGGCGTTACACGCAGCCTGCGCGGACAAGGGCGATTTTTTTAAACGGACGCCTGTTGCCACTCCAAACGCTCCAAAGTTTGGGCCCGCTCCCAAGCTCGCTCAAAGCTGTCTAGTTTGGGGTCGATGGTGAGGGGCTCACCGGCGCGACTTTGGACCGCCTCTTGGGTTTTGAGCCCGTTGCCGGTGATGTAAGCAACGGTGGTTTCGTCCGGGTTGATTTTGCCCTGCTCCGCCAGCTTCTTGAGGACGGCGATCGTGGTGCCGCCTGCGGTTTCGGTGAAAATCCCTTCGGTTTCCGCCAGCAGCTTCATGCCCTCGATAATTTCTTCGTCGGTGACCGCTTCAATATGACCGTTGGTGTTACGAGCCTGTTCTACGGCGTAAATACCGTCAGCGGGGTTACCGATCGCAATGGACTTGGCAATGGTCTTGGGCTTAACGGGCTTAATAAAGTCGCGACCTTCTTTAAAGGCTTCATAAATTGGAGAGCAACCTAGAGCTTGGGCCCCGCTGCATCGCACGTCCTTAGCTTCCACTAAGCCAGTTTTAATAAATTCCTGGAAGCCCTTGTAAATCTTGGTGAATAGGGATCCCGAGGCTAAGGGAGCCACAATGTGATCCGGTAACTTCCAGCCCAACTGCTCAGCCACTTCGTAGCCCAGGGTCTTGGACCCTTCGGAATAGTAAGGGCGCAGGTTGATATTGACAAAGCCCCAGCCGTGGGTGTTAGCCACCTCGGAACACAGGCGGTTCACCTGGTCGTAGTTGCCCTTTACGGACATTACTGTGGGACCGTAAATCAGGGTGCCTAGCACCTTGCCCGCCTCCAGGTCAGAGGGGATAAAGACGCAGCAGTCCAGGTTGGCGTGGGCCGCGAGCGCCGCCGTAGAGTTCGCCAAATTCCCTGTGCTGGCGCAAGAGACCGTATCAAAACCCAGCTCCTTGGCGCGGGTTAAGGCGACGGATACTACCCGATCCTTAAAGCTCAAGGTGGGCATATTAACGGCATCGTTCTTTATGTAAAGCTCCTTTAAGCCCAAGCGCCGCGCCAAACGCCCCGTCTTCAGCAAAGGCGTCATGCCCGTGCCCACGTCGATGGGGTCTTTGCTGGTGACGGGCAGAAAATCCCGATAGCGCCAAATGGAGTTCGGACCGGCTTGAATAGATTCTCGCGTAACCGTCTGCTTCAGGGAATCGTAATCGTACTTAACTTCCAGAGGACCAAAACACTCTTCGCAAACGTGAATCGCTTTTGCTTCGTACTGAGCGCCGCACTCTTTACAGCCCAGGTGGCTGAAGTGCCCACCGGCTTGGCCAAGTTTGGGGATAAAGCTCTGGGCGGGAACTGCAATCGGGGCTTCTAAAGCTTGGGTCATGGTGATTTTTGCGGGGCGTGCCGCGCTAACCGAATTTCACTGATTGAACGCAAGGTATCACGCCTTAAAAAATAGCGTCAAACAATCCCGACTTTTTTGGTCGTATATAGTCTTCAAGAACTCTTGGCGCTGGATCAATATAAGCTGGCAGACAAAAATCCCTTGAAATGGGGATCGTTTGGGTCCGAATGATGATGAGCGATCGCCCTCCTTTAAGTTGCGACAATGAACAAAACCAGAACATAGTTTCAAGTTGATTCGAAATATAAAGACAACGTAAATTTTATTGGTAGTACTTATTCTCAGGCGTAATATTAACGGTAATAAATCAGAGCCACCTAAGGTTTTTTAATAAAGGCTCTGGACATAATGAATACCGTTTTTAATGGAGTCGGCCGCTTAAGTGTCGAGCCAGATTTTATAAGGCACTGTGCTGGTAAGCGCATCCTACCTTATGATTCTTTCTGATGTTTGTCCTCTGATGGGCGAACCCTTTGGCTCCCAGAATGTAACTTTCTGGGAGCTTTTAATTTTTAAACGGCGGCTGGTAGGGGTTTAAAGATCGCGGGGAGAACGTGATAGGCTGCCGTCAATCCATTGTGAATTTATGCGACGATATGCTGCGACTAATTACTGATTTTGACGGTCCGGTGATAAACGTATCGGAGCGGTACTACCGGGTTTACTGCTTTTGCCTGGAGTCCGTGAGCGATCGCCGTCAAAAGGTTAATCAGCTGTCAAAGGAGATATTTTGGGCGATGAAGCGAGCCCAGGTGCCGGAGGTGGAGATTGGGCAGCGATCAGGGTTGAGCCCGGCCCAGTCTCGGGAGTTTGCTCAGCTTCGGCGGGATACGGTGCACCAGGTGGAGCAGTTAGTGCACGATCAGCCAGTGGCGGGGGCGATCGCCTCGTTGGAGCGGGCGGAGGAGATGGGCATTGAGCTGGTGGTGATGACCATGCGGCGAGTGCGGGAGTTGGACGCGGCCCTGGAGCGGTATGATTTGGGGCGCTTTTTTCCCGCCGGACGACGCTATTGTTTGGCGAATGATTATGTGAAAACTGGGGACTCCAACGATAAGCCGAAGTTGATGGCTGCGGCGATGCAGGAGTTGGCCCCAGCCCCTCACACTTGGATGGTGGGGGATACGGAGGCGGATATTGCGGCGGCGCGGTTTGGCAAGATTCCGGCGATCGCGGTACTTAGCGGCATTCGCGATCGCAATCGGCTGACCTCCTTTCAGCCTGATGGAATCGTCGACAATTTAGGCGCGGCGCTGGATTTAATTGAAAGCCAAGTGCTGGATAAGGATCTGCTGGCAGTGTAAAGGTACCAAGGTGCTGATCCTAAAAATTGGGCTTGAGGGACAGGCACACGGCGCATTCCACGTGGGGAGTTTGGGGAAAAAAGTCGGCGGGCTGTACCCAGTCGAGGCGGTAACTCCGGGACAGGTGTTTAAGGTCGCGAGCTAGGGTGGCGGGCTTGCAGCTGATGTACACAATGCGCCCTGGTTTGACCTGGAGCAGGGCATCGAGCACGGCCGGTTTGCAGCCCTTGCGTGGGGGATCCAGCGTTACCACATCTGGGCGCAGTTGTTCCTTATGTAATAGCTGGGGCAGGGATTCTTCCACTTTGCCCACCCGAAAGTCTACGTTGTCCAGGTGGTTAAGGCGGGCGTTGCTCCAGGCGCTATCAATGGAGGCGGCGTGGGATTCAATGCCCAGGGCTTGTTTAACCTGCTGGGCGATCGGCAAGGTAAAGGTGCCCACGCCGCAGTAGGCATCAACGACGGTTTCTGTTCCCGTTAGCTGAAGCTGTCGCAAGGTGCCTTGAATTAAAGCCTCCGCCCGTTCCGTGTTGATTTGGAAAAAGGTGGTGGAGCCAATATGAAAATTGAGCCCGGCAAAGGTTTCTGTTAAGTAACGTTGCCCGGTAATGCAGCGGGTTTCGGTGCCAAAAATTTGGTTACCCCGATCCGGCTGGTGATTTAGGCACACGCCCATCAGGTGGGGAAAGTGCTTGAGCCAGAGCCCCGCCTGTTTTTCTAGTCCAGGTAAATCGGGCGATCGCGACACCAAGGTGAGCAACATTTCCCCAGTGCGTTGCCCTACCCGCAGGCTTAAATGGCGCAAATCTCCCCGGTGGTGCTTTTCGTCATAGGGTTGCCATCGTCGGGAGGCGGCGTCTTTTTTGACCTGGGCTAGGAGGGGATCGAGGCGATCGTCCTGCACTGGACATTGGTTGAGATTGACCAGCTGATGGCTGCCTTTGCGGTAGTAGCCGGCGCGAAGGGTGTGGGCGCTGGGACCGGCGGTGACCGGGTAGGTGGATTTATTGCGGTAATGCAGTCCGGGGCGATCGCCAGCAATATCAGCCAAAATCGGCGCAATGGGCACATTTTCAAAGCCGCCGATGCGTTGAAGCACGTCCCGAATATGCTGAGTTTTGGCTGTCAATTGGGTTTCGTAGCTTACCCCCTGCCACTGGCAGCCACCGCACTTGTCGGCCACAATGCACGCCGGGCGCACCCGCTCGCGCGAGGGCAGCAGTATATGGCGCAACTGCCCTCGACCGAAGCGCGACTTGGCCTCCGTTAGGCGCACTTCCACGCGATCGCCCGGCACCGTATCGGGAACGAAAACCACGCGACTCCCCCAGCGTCCTAGCCCATCCCCCGAGTCAGTCAAGCTTTCAATAGCCAACTCAAGCAAGTCCCCCTGTTTCCAAGAGGAGTCGGTTGCGGCCTTCTCTAAATGCTGGGCGGTGCGTTTCTGGGTTTTCGCTTTTGCCATGGGCTTTATGCCACAAACTGCGTTAGGGCGTGTCATCAATTAAGAGCCAGAAGCCTTATACAGTGGGGAGTACACGCCCTTTCAAAACAAAAAAGACTAGGGGCTGAAACCGTTACAGCGAAAGGCTTTGAAGTTTAAATGATGACAGCCCCTAGCCACCGTATCAGGTTAACGGTG
>CALCTI010000462.1 GCA_937894105.1 uncultured cyanobacterium | reverse complement strand
CTTAGGGCGTATACGGTGAATATGTAGCGATGCACTTCACCAGGAGGAGGGCAAGCGCCTCCAAACTCTGCGCTTCCATAGTCGTTTCGAATTTCCAGCACATTGCCAGGCAAACTGCCATCAGCACTGGCATTCTGAGAAAGAGAATTTATGGAACTCGGAATATTGACCACATTCCAATGCCACCAGCCTGAGCCAGTCGGCGCATCGGGATCGTATACGGTGATTGCAAAGCTTTTCGTTCCCTCCGGCGCTCCAGCCCACGACAGCTGAGGTGACTGGTTTCCACCTTCGCATCCAAACCCTTCAAAAACGTGAGTGTTTGATAGTTTTTCGCCTTCAGAAACCGTTGTGCTGGTCAAACGGAACTCTTGCGCCAGGACAGGGGATGCGATCGTTGCCGCAAGGGAAAATCCAATAGCAATGCACTTTCTAAGCACTTTCTTTGACCTTATTTAGCATAAATAACTAAGCCTTCGTGAAGTCCAGATTTAGCGCTTTTCCACAGAGAAAACGGGAGGTTTCAGAATAGGCTTTCGACACCTCATATTTAACCAGCAGCCATTTCACAGCGCTTCTCCCAATCAGGCATAATCTATCCAAAAACGGTCAGCTTTCTACCTTGCGTATTTCACTGGGTTTGATGCCAAACCTTTTTCTAAAGGAATCCGAAAAGTGAGACGGCGTTTTAAACCCGCAATCCAGCGCAATGTCTGAAATTGGAATATCTGTTGACTGTAAAAGGCTAAGACCGTGTTCCAGTCGTGTATTGTGTAGCGTTTTTGCAAAACCTTGCCCAGATTTAGCTAACCAACGCCGCATGGTTGACTCACTAATAGAAAAATATTCAGCGACTTCACTGGACCGCCAAGGATGGCTTAGATTCGTTTCGATCAATCTTCTGACCTTACTGAGCGGGTTCTCATCTTCATGGGGTGAGAGTTGAATGCCGTGATGTTTCAGCCAAACCAAAGACTCCAGCAAGCGATGTTGCCTAATGGATTCAGGTAGGTTTTCATCCTTCAATGTGTTCTGAACGCTGTCCAGTATCTTGAGAACCTGGTCTGAACCGATTTTCAGGATCTGGATTCCAAAGGGCTTCGCGCCCTGTTTCCTGGGAGGGAAAATTTCCTCCACCATGGGGTGGGAGAAGCACACACCCGTGGCTCGATAGTCATTGTCCAGTACTGGTCGATTTTCCAGCGTCACGATCGCCCCAGGCGGGAAAACCATCATCTCGTCAGAATTCCCGATTATTTCACCGTTGACGGGGCACAAGACCCTTTTGCTGCCAACCTGAATGAAAATTAAGCAGGTGTGCTGAAAGTACAGTTCTGTGAACGTAGCTCTTGTGGCTTGGGAGATTGAAAATACGGATACGTCAGGAATGGTACTGGGTTCCGGCATGTCGAGTCTTTCTTCTGGTCTATCTACCTTCCATGGATAGTAAAAGTGTAACCAGCACCTGAGGATAGGTTCTTGCTTAACCAAGCTAAGGCGTCAGTTAGTTTCGAAGGTTCCACTGGGCTGAGCCGGAGCTGATATTCGTATTTTTGTAATCAGTAGGGTGCATAGCAGCATTAGTAAAGCGCTGAGCGTAAAAACGCCGCGATAGCCGATCGCCTGAGCAAGAACGCCACTGGATACTGCCGCTACGATTCCGCCAAGGCTAATAAACGAAGTCTGGACTGTGAAATCAGTGCCTGCCATTTCCGGGCGGCTTTTGTCCATCATGATCGTAAAACTGTTGGTGGCAATCATGCCGAGGGCGAAGAAGACGGTGCCCACAATGGCGTACAGCACGGGCATTTGGGTCAATCCAAAGGTGGGTAAAAAGTAGGACAGCACCCCGATAAAGGCGATCACCGTAGCAATAAGGAGCGATCGTTGCCGTCCCCATTTGGCAATTACTGCGCCGGTGACTAACGCTCCCACCAGCGTCATGGTCGTTCCGCCGATGCCCAACAGTGAGCCGATATCGTTCACCATTAGCCCTTGATCCACCAGCAATGGGCGAAACATGGTGGCAGAAAGATTTTGGGCGGCGGCATAAAGGGTCAACAGTAACAGCCACGCCCCCATTCCCGGCTGTTGCCAGGATTGGGCAAAGATTTGGAAATAATTACGGAGAGTAACAGTTGCTGTGCGGTTGATATCCTGCCGAGGGGGCTCGCGATGTAGCACAACCGGCAGCAGCGCCACCAGCAGCATAGTTGCTAGCATCCATAAACTGGGTTGCCAGCCCACCTGGCTAAGCAAAATCAACATGCCACCGCCGCCAATCATTTTGCCCAAGGATCCGGCCGCTCCCTGAACCGCATTGCCGGTGCCCCGCTCAGAGGGATCAAGCATCCGTAGTGCCAGGGCATCGGTGGCAATATCCTGACTGGCGCAGCATACGCCCATTAGCCCCAAGGTGAGCAACACCAATGGCAGTTGGTTTTCTAAATTAAGGCTGCTGCAAATAAAAGTGAGTCCCACCACGGCAAGCTGGAAAGCGATAATCCAAAAGCGGTAGTGTCCCCAGCGGGCAATGCTGTAGCGATCAATCAGCGGTGCCCACAGGAATTTAAAGGTCATGGCGATCGCCACCAACGGCAGCAACCCAATCCGTTCCAGCGGCATATTTTGCTGACGCAGCAGCACCGGCAACGCCTCATACAAAAACCAGAATGGCATTAGCTGAGAAATATACAGACTGCCCAGTAGACTATATTTTTTGACCTGTGGCTTTAGGAACACGATGCCTGAAGGCTTAAGCCTTCACTGGATAGAAACAATAGAGTAGAAAGGGAGATTCAAACCGCGCTGAAGACTAGAATCGCACGGAGAAAGAGGCGACAACGGTGAAGGGATCACCGGATTCAATGCCTCGAACGCGGGAAATGGGCATGCCTTGGATATAGTCTTCG
>CALCTI010000461.1 GCA_937894105.1 uncultured cyanobacterium | reverse complement strand
GGTCGTCCACCGTCACCCAAATCATTGGGGCGATCGCCCTCACCTCCACCACCATGGCCCTGTCCTTCGGTGGCTTGTTTGCACTACTGCTGATAGCCGGGGGAATGGCTGCAATATTCAAATTCAACCCCGGTGAGTGGGTGATGGACGGCGCGGCGGTGTTTGTAGGGATTGTGGGGGGCATCGTCCTATGAATCCCGTAGACGTAAGCGCCCGTTTCCTACTGCAAAGCCGCGTACTGCTTGGGGTTGCCGTGCTCCTCTCTCTGGTGTCGTTCCCCATGCAAATGCCGCGCTGGGGCAAGGCGATCGCCACTGGCAGCGCGGGACTAGTGCTGGTGTCCGCATGGGTGCAGCGCCGCCAATATGACCGCTACTCCCGAATGGCGGGCGTTTATTCGGAGCATGAAACCATGGCCTACGGTCAGTTCCTCCGAACCACTTCTGACATCGGTTTAGCCACGGTCACCGGCATGTGGGACGCCGCCCAAGCGCAGCTCGCCCCCGCCCAAGCTGCGCTACTGCCGTCGGCAGAATCCTTTGACTTGCAACGGTTCATCACTGAACCGGACACCTATGCACACCTGGCGATCGTCGGTCCCACCGGCTCGGGAAAATCTACGTTAGCCGAGGCGCTGGCCACCCAGCTTGGAGGAATAACAATGGCGATCGCCCCCCACCGAAAGCCAGGCGATTTTAAAGCCTTGGGCGATCGCGTTTACTGCGGCGGTCGCAACTATGGCACCAAGAACGATGACCCCGCAGATTTCCAAGCGCTGCTACAGGGAACGGGCGATCGCGTATCTGTGGTGAGCGTCATCAAAGCAGTATTTGAGGAGATGGACCGCCGATATCAGCTACTGGACTCAGGGCAGGATACTGGTGATTTCGTGAATGTTATTTGGGATGAAACCCTAGCCGCTCTTGATGAGTGCCCAAAAGCGCTGGTGCCACTAATGCTTAAGCTTTTGAGGGAGTCCCGTAAGGTTGGGATACGTCTAATTCTGCTCCCCCAGGACGATGCTGTTAAATCTCTCCACCTTGATGGGCAGGGGGCAGCGCGAGCGAATTTATCCTACGTGCGCCTGAAAAGCACGGCGATCGCCCACGCAACCAAGCTGGAGAAAACTCAGAAAGGCATATTACAGATGGTGCAATCTCAGCGCCGCCCGTGCCTGGTGGAAGATGTTCCGGCGATCGTCCCTGAGTACAACCCGAACATGGTCACCGTACCCGCGGAACCAACACAATCTCCCCCATCACTAGACGAATTAAACGCCTTATTTGACCTAAAAGAGCCGGTGATTATTGGGGCAGAAAAAGACGAAGAGTTGCTAATAAAAATTCAGGAATTTGGAGCTGACAAAAAAGAAGTTACAGCCAGCCAACTTAAGCGCAACGTAAACGCGCTTAAGAAGCCTTCCGTGGACGAAATCAACTCTCTACTTACGAAGCTGGTTGATCGCGGCGTTGGTGCCCTAAAACCTGGCGCTAATCCACCAAAGTGGCTACCGCCACCAACGACCACCAACGGCACCAACAGCCAGTAAAATTGCGCACCATCAGCACCACCAACGCACCACCAACAGTTTTCCGTTGGTGGTGCTGTTGGTGGTGCTGTTGGTGCCAAAAAAAGAACAACTACAGCGCCAAATCCCATCAATGATGGCAGGTTGCTGTAGCTGTCAGGAAAGGCTGTATAAAAACAGCCATTTTTGTAGTTACTGCTAGTCCAAATCCTGAAATTCGGAGCTAGGGGAAAACGAGGTTGTAATTCCCCGCTCTCTTAGCTTATTTATACTGCTGTCTACGCCCCTTAAAAAACCTTTCTTGAAGGACTTAGATGACATCATCCACCGGGCGATCGCATCGAGCATAATTCAATCCAATATTTCAGAGCAACTACTAACAGGACGGCGGGGTAAGGACTCCAGTCCTCATGCATTTAAAAGAGTTAGAGCCCTTGGCGAATCAACCCCGGTGGTTAGCTTAATGTGGCTGCGTCAACGGTGGTGCCAACAGGAGAAAGGCTGATCGCAAATCGCCCACTGATAGAGTTGGCTCCAGTAATTTCAAGCCGAAGCTCGCTCCCCGCCTCCAAAATGGGCTGGAAAGACGTTTCATAGCGCTGCACTCCACCCAAATTGCCATCCGTGTCGTCCACGAACGCCATTTCATGTCCATCTTGACTTTGGTTCCGGAAACCCAGCCGAGCGCCAGTCGCCACGCTCCAAACGTCCAAAAATACGAAGTTCACAACGTAATCAACGTCGGCAGTAAAGACGGTAAAAACGCCCTCGGGGTGGGTGCCATTGAACTGGAAATAGAGCCCCCCCTTAGCAGCGCCCGCAGCTTGGGCGCTAAACTCAATATCACCATCAAGAATAGTTAGGTTTTGGCGCTTGCCAGCGGTAGGGCTATTGGCGAAGGCAATCTCCAGATTCTCAAGAACCTTCGACTTAAGCGTAGTCGTGTAGGTGACGTTGTTGACATCATCGCGATTCTCTAAATTCACCGCCATAGGCTGAATTGCGACAGCATCACCACTGTCATCTTGAGCACGCAAAACGTTATCCGCTTCACGCTTTAAACCAGCTCGTTCACCAGCAGTTTCGCCCAATAAATATTCTTGGGAAGTAGTTCCCGCGTAATTGCTTACGGAAGCCAATGCTTTTTTCTTATTCGCGGCTGACGGTCCTCTTTTGGGGGTGGTCAACGCCAGCAAAAAATACTTTGTGCGACCCTTTGTCGCTGGACCACCTGTATAGATCTTACCCCCAATCTTTTCAATTTATTTCCAGAAACTTGACTTTTCTCCTAAGGTATTCGCACTCCATCCAGGATGAACCACACATCAAAATCAGAGCGGTTAAATACCTGGATTATTTCCGTTTCTCGAAGCTCAATCCCCAGGTGGACCACGTTTAGGCACTGCCCAGCGAATAAAAACGCCGGGATGGAATCATCGTCAGCTTTTTGAAAATCCACCTTGCCGCTGGCGGCTTCCGTCGAAGTGACGCGGTACTCGGTAAGTATCAAATCAGCCCCTAGCTCCTCAATGATTTCTGACTTGGCAGGAACCCTCTTGATCAGCAAAGAACCACCAACGGAATCAGCCACCGGCGGCGCTTTAGCTGGATTACTGAGTGGGAACCCAAACACCCCCATTAGCTGCACGCCTCCCCAGTTAATAACCCGGAACCTTCGGCGATCGCAGCAACAGGACCGTAATAGTCCTGCACCGTAAACGACCCACCGGGCAGAAGAATAGCCCCCTTCCCTATTTCGGCGGTCTCGGAACGGGAAACCCAAATATTAGTATCGCCAGCATTAACTAACAGCAACTGGACCCTATCCAGGTTCTCCCCGCTAATAACTGAACTGCCACCACTCAAGTTCCAAGTCAAGGGGGTGCAGGAGGTTATTAAGCGTGGCTGTAATATCAATTCTTCGTGAACCTCACCAAAAACAGTTATTACATCGCTGGTGTCCGGCAACCCATACCCTACGTCCTTAAACTTTGCCCCTATAGCGGTTTCTTCTGCCATAGCAAAAGCTAAACCATCGCTCATGTACTCCAAAAGTGCCTGGTTCATATAGGGAAGTGACTGGTGGTTCTGAATAGAAACTGAAACGAATTCGAACCAAGGTCCATCCTCTTTTCTCATGCAAATATCAAGCTGATATCGCGGTTGAGTCCACGTTAAATCCCTGACTTTTAGGTACCTGTCCGCCTGGCTTGGGGGCTGCTCAAAATCGGGGATAGTGACAGTTTCCAGTGATTTCACTTCACTCCTGGCAAGCAGGGTTTTCAACAAACCCCTGACATTTGTGTAGCTATTTTCCCAGGGGATAGGAGTATAGATTAGTTGCGGTTCAGTGGTGGGTGAAAGGCGCTGAACGATATTATGGATCTTAGTAATTGTATTAACTACTGGCATGGTTTATTACATAGAAAAAGATGGCGATATCTACGTTCCAGACCCGGAAGAATTTAATTATAACTACCCAGGTATATTCCATTTAACCAAATCAGAAATTGAGCAACTTTACTTAAGATATCGAATGAAACCGCCAATTCAAACATTTACCATTCAAAGACCAGTCAAGAGAAGATGACGCGATTTCGAAAGCTCAAGGATAGGAGCATACGCAACCCAAATAGCGTAAATGGTGGCAACGACAACAATAATATTGATAACCCATGGGACGGTTTCGCCCAAAGAATTGACGCTTTAGGAGACTCCGTGAATGGTTTGGCAAGGCAGCTAAATCAAGAGGATTTAGATATACACGACGCTGCCACAATTGCACTCGACGCATTAACAATTATTGATAGCGTAATTCCTGGTGTCGATATTCCTATTGTTGACTTTGAAAGAGCCAAGACACCTTATTTTGATACTCTTACTCCTGTCAATGGTTTAGAGAATATTTCTGCGGGTATTTTGCCTGAGCTGAACGAAGACCCCTTTGCCTGCAATTTATTCTCAGGCGGACCAATGTGTGCTCTGGAATTTTTAGAAAGGGGGTTGGATTTTGGCGCGGGATTAACTGTTAGCTTCGATGACAATGAAATTTGTATTAGAGCCTCAGTTAACGGGTTTGGTGTGGAAGTTCCTCTGTTTATGGTTTGCTATCGCAAGCCCAGCGAAGACGAGCCAGCGCCACCGGAAGAAACAGAAGAGGATAGCATCAGTCTTCCTAACACAAGTGGATCATCATTTAACTGCGTAAGATTGAGCGGCGACCCACCCTATGAGTATTGGCTAGTTCATAACGAAGTTATTGAGTCTCGCACGGAGTACGACCACTACATACAACGGAACGGGAGACCATTCTTTTTCTCAGTTAGAAGTATCAAGACAATCACATCCAACCCCGGCAGCTACATCCAAATCCCATCAGAAAGGCTTGAAGATCCCACCCGTTATTTAAAGGAGCAAGGGTTT
>CALCTI010000460.1 GCA_937894105.1 uncultured cyanobacterium | reverse complement strand
CACCATATCCATGCGCCAACGAATCACCCGATCCTCATCCTCACTAGCGATCGCCTCAATATCCCGTTCCACCAAAATCTGCATCGTTGGATCCGACGCATAACCACTTTCCCAAAGGATGGGTGTCAGGGCTAACACACTCACCTGCCCCTCCAAAATCCTGTCATCCAAATAATAATGCTGCCAACTGCGACGAATTTCCATCAGGCGATCGCGCGGCCCCTGGTTCAACGGCGAAAGGCTTAGAAAATCGGCAAAATCAGTATCAAACTCAAACCGAAGTTGCAGGCGATCGCGCACCTCCCGCAGGGTTAGATTGCTGGCGTTAATGACTTGAACCATTGGGGCGATCGGCGTGGGGACTCTATATATTGTAGATGGAGCCGATGAGATAAAGGTCAACCGTCATGATTGCTGTCAAAGACGATCTCAAAATGTCGCCGGAAGAGTTTCTAGCGTGGGAGGAAAAACAATCCCTGCGCTATGAATATTTAAACGGTTACGTCTACGCTATAACTGGCGGCACTTTGGAATCATAATGCGATCGCAGGAAATCCTTTCGCAGCCTTGCACAGTTTTGTAAAGGGTAAACCCTGCCGAACTTATATCAACGACGCCAAAGTCCAAGTTACGCAATCAGCTCCCTATTACTATCCCGATGTGGTTGTGACCTGTAATTCCGACGACCTCAAAGCCAAAAAAATCTTACGTAATCCGTTAGTAATCGTAGAAGGACTTTCCCCCAGCACCGCCAAACACGATCTGGAATGCAAATTTAGGGAATATCAAAATTAGATTCCTTACAGTGAATATGTCCTAATTGACACTGAATCACCCATTGTTTCTTGTCGGCGGCAGTATGGGGGCGGTCGCAGGGAAATTGTGCAATATGCTCCCGACGATTTAACGCACAACATCACCAAAGACGATACTCAAAAAGCATTAGAAAAAATCACTTTAACGCTGGATAATTTGGGGATTTTGGAGTCGTCTTTTCTAATCTTTATGAAGATATTATTTTCGATATTCAGCCCTTACGCCCTCGCTCTTAAGCCCTTAATTTCTCCTGACGACGGACTCTAGCCCAGCGGTCAGTGCGACTGTCTTTCGTTCATCGTCAGATAGCGCGAATCGTAGCAAGACATTAACGATTCTTCCCCCTTGCAGATTTGTAAGGCTAAATTAGGGACGCGAGTCAACAGCATCATCGTATTTCCATGCAGCAATATCCTCTCCATCTCAAATTCACCTGGTCCTTCGCTCGGCAAATTATCCTTACGGACGACTCCGACCAGCTTTTACTTTGCATTCGCCAGAAGATGTTTAAGCTGAAGGAAGTGATCGGCGTTTTTGGCGATAAGGAGCGATCGCAGCTGAAATATGAAATCAACGCAGATCGCATTATTGACTTCTCCGCCCGCTACAACTTTACTGACAGCAACGGGCGCGATCTGGGTGCGGTAAAACGTCGGGGCTGGCGATCAATTTGGCGAGCTCGCTACGATATTTTTAACGGCGACGAAATTGTTTTTACCATCACCGAAAAAAATCCCTGGGTAAAAATTGCCGACACCCTCTTCGCTGAAATTCCAATTGTTGGTTTATTTACCGGCTTTGTTTTTAATCCAACTTATCAAGTGCACCGATCTAGCGACGAAGGAAATATTGTGATGTTGCTAGAGAAAAAGCCATCCTTTTTCTCCCGAATGTTCACCATTAAGCTACTCGATAAAAGTGCATTAGAAGAATACGACGAAGAAAGGGTGCTGCTCAGCATGATTATGATGCTTCTGCTAGAGAAAGCACGAGGCTAAACTAGGGGCTGTTATCAATTGAATCCCTAAGTCAAGAGCCGTAAGACCTGAGTTCGACGTAAAAATCAACAGGGCATACCCATTTTGCGTAAATCCTGATTAACCGAGAAAAAATAGCGGCCAAATCTTATTTTGGCGTTGCTGAATTTGAGGAGGTAGGGTGTGTTGCTTTTCACAACGCACC
>CALCTI010000459.1 GCA_937894105.1 uncultured cyanobacterium | reverse complement strand
GGGTTTGACTGGACTTTACTGGGTGACAGCTCCTAAATACTCCCCAAAAATCAGCTGAGAGCGCTAAATCGATAGTATGATCGCCCAACATTTTGCGAGGTTTATCGTGCTTAAATCTCTCAACAGTAAAAGGCGACCAGCTATCAGCTTAACTACACCGTTGGGATTTGACCGTGTTTTCAGCCATTCGTAAAGCTTGGATTTCCGCGGGACGCTGGTATGAAACGACGCCAGGGCGATCCCTTGACCGGGCCTATGACGCTGCTTTGGCGATTCAAGCCATTGAAAATGAGTATTTCGACGGTCAGCCTATTAATGTTAACCAGTCGACATATGGCAGCGGATTACAGTCTTATTTTCGTGGCGAACTGAGTAAAAATCTAGAAATTATTGATGTGCGGCTATTGGAATTTCGCGCCAGTCGTCGCTTTTTTGGACAGTCTTTGCGATCACCAAAAGGTACCGTTATTAATGCGAATGATCGCCTGCTGCCGACGATTGATACCGTTGCTCGCGATCGCCCCCTAAACCGGAAATATCCCGCCGATCCTGCTCTTTTTTCTAGTGGAAATTCAAATAATAATTCAGACGGTGATAATCCCTTTTTTATTACCTTTAAAAAGCTGGAGTTTATTGATCACATTCGCGATCAGTACGATCGCAGTACCCTCGCCGCCTACTTAGCCGCCCCCACCGCCGCAGCAACCCCCCCAACTCCGTCGATCAAAACCGACGTCGATAGTAACGAAAATCCTTTCCCCTCCCAGGCAGAATCCGCCGGCGATTCTAAGGTAAAGGCTAAAAAAGCAGAGCAAAAGCCCATCGCTAGCCGAACCAGTATTTTGCCGCGATCGCTATTAACAACCCTAGACCGAGTACGTCGAGATTTAGACGATCGCTCCGAAGCAGAAATTATTAAAAACTACCGCACCTCTAAAGCTAGAACTATCGTTTCCCTTAAGTTTGTTCTGCTTTTAATTTTGGTTCCTTTGCTAACCCAACAGGTGTGTAAAAACTTTCTAGTGGGTCCCATTGTCGATCAGCTTTATCACCCAAATGTTGAAGACGTATTCCTCAACCCTGATATGGAAGAAGAAGCGTTAATTGAGCTGGAACACTACAGACATCTGTTGGAATTTAGAAATATGGCGCGAGAGGACCATAATCTTACGGAAATAGAAATCGAGGAAGAACTTGGCGTAAAAGCCTTTGAAATTGCTGAAGAGTCTCTCCACGAAGGAGCCGACGCGATTAAAAATATCGTTGCTGATTTCCTTTCCGTTGCCGCCTTTGCGTTGGTGATTGTTTATAGCCGGGAAGAAATTTCAATTCTTAAGTCATTTGTTGACGAAATAATGTACGGCTTAAGTGACAGTGCCAAGGCTTTTATTATTATTTTATCCACCGATATTTTTGTGGGATACCACTCAACCCATGGCTGGGAAGTGATCGTTGGTGGCATTTCCAGCCATTTGGGATTGCCAGAAAACCGCGATTTTATGTTCTTGTTTATTGCTACCTTCCCAGTGATCTTAGACGCTGTTATTAAATACTGGATCTTCCGTTATTTAAATCGAATTTCACCATCTGCCGTTGCCACTTATAAAGATATGAACGAGTAGAAAAAACAGACGATTTTGTAGTCTAATGGTTTTATGGGCGGCTAAATTTTCAAAGCTAAAGTTATATGCTTATTCAATGGTATCCCGGACATATTGCCAAGGCAGAAAAGGCATTAATGGAGCAACTAAACCGCGTTGATGTGGTTTTCGAAGTGCGGGATGCTCGTATTCCACTGGCGACGAATCATCCGAAACTTCAGGTCTGGTTGGCAAAGACAAATACACCCGTTGATCGAGTTTTAGTTTTAAATCGTGTGGATAATATTTCGTCAGCGGAGCGAGAGGCTTGGACCCAGTGGTTTCGCGATCGCGGTGAAGTTCCCTACTTTACTAATGCTCGCCAAGGAAAAGGGGTCAAGGCGATCGCAAAAGCAGCAATTCAGTTAGCCTCACGGGTTAACGAACGGCGCACAAAACGAGGAATGAAACCCCGTCCGATTCGTGCCGCCGTGATTGGTTTTCCCAATGTGGGTAAGTCAGCATTAATTAACCGCTTGCTTAATAAAAGGGTGGTAGAAAGTGCATCAAAACCTGGTGTTACCCGACAGTTGAGATGGGTGCGAATTTCCAAGGAACTAGAGCTTTTGGATGCGCCAGGGATTTTGCCGGCTAATTTGACTGATCAAGATGCAGCGGCGAAGTTGGCAATTTGTGACGATATTGGTCAAGCGGCTTATGACAATCAAAGGGTTGCTTCAGCTTTAATCGATCTGTTGAAAGAGTTAGATATTAATGTGGCCAATTCTGAAGAAAAAGACAGGCAAAATTCCCTAGAAAAACGATATGGAGTTAGTCCAGATTCTCATCAGGGAGAAACCTATTTATCTGCCGTTGCCAGTAACAAATACCAAGGTGATGTGGAGCGGTCGGCGCGATCGCTGCTCCAGGATTTTAGAAAAGGAATATTGGGGGCGATCGCTTTAGAAGTGCCTCCCCTTGACCCTATTTAGCTTCAATTCCATTACAAATAGTGCAAGCTTTTTAAAACAATATTTCTATCCTAAAAGCTATTTTCGATGCCTTCGTAAACTCCCCTTACGAAAATATTTTGACCTGGCTCGATAGACGGTTTTACCCTCTCGATACTGTGGATTTTTTTCTGGCTCGAGATCATGGAAATGGGAGAAATCAACCACCCTCATACCATCTTTCTCAATGGACATAATGTCAGAAAACTTCATGCCATCTTTAATATCTTCCACCACATAAATATGTCTGGCATGAATTGTTTGACCTAAGGTGTCGTCTACTCCAGTTAGAGAAATTACCAGCATTGTGTCCCTATCTTTCATCTCTTTGATGCTCTGACCAAAGAGTGGACTTTCTGGAGTGATTGGGTGCATTACGGTCCAACTTAGGGCAAATAATGGTGACTGCGATCGCGCCAAACGTAGATTATGAAAGCTACGCATCACGGTTCCTTCTTGGGTGATTTCGTCTCGAATTAACGCCACTTGAACCTGAGCTTCAATAATGTGACTATTGCGTCTATTTGCCATCCTAAACATTAACGTTCTGCGACCATTGTGTGTGGATAAAGACACCGGTTTACTAAAGAGAACGTGAGAGGTTGGACGGGAGAAATGGGCAAACATTAAACCAGTTCCCATCGACAACCCTAGTAACCCAATTAAGGCTTCAACTGCCGCCACAATTTGAGTGAATGGGGTTTTAGGATACATTGCACCGTAGCCAACGGTAGCAATCGTTTGCACACTAAAGAAAAAAGATGATAAAAAGCTACCGTCTGAGTTTTCAATACCTGTAGGATCCAACATATAAATCCAGGCGAAAACGAAGTTTATTGTTAAATAAGTGACAGCTATCCAAGCGAGTAGTTTGTAGAACGGCGTAGTTAAAATCTGATGATAAAGATCTTGCCAAAGTCCGGTGCGATCGCCCAACCGCTTCACCTTTAAATGTTGTCGGTCTTTACTAACATGGTGGTTAGAACTGGTGCGATTATTAGACTGGAAACGTTTATTTGGCGCGGATGAACGGGAAGACGGAGTCATAGGCTGGCAACTGAGCGAATTGAAGTTTACAGAAGTTTAACTTTTCAAGACGGTAGTCTGTCTCGGCTTAAGTCATATTTTGATAAAGTTTTTGAATAAATACCGTTCCTTAGATACGAAAAGTCATGCTTTAAGGTTTGTGTAGCTAATTGCCAGTGCTTACCCTCGAGGTCCAGTTTTCGCAGGCTTACACAACATTTTTTCTTCTACTGTTCGCCTTTTATTTTTCGCACTTTGTATTTCGCACTTTGTATTTCGCATTTTGGGTCGCGATCACAATAGAGAATGCTTCGAGGGAGATTGGGGGCGGTTGAAAGGGTCGGTGTAAAGTAAATGGCGTGGATTTTGCCCCATGTCAGCTCGGTGGGATGTCTATTTGTATCGAGTTTTGTTTGTATCGAGTTCTGTCTGTGCCGGGTTCTATTCCTGCCAAGGAAGCTACACATAGGCTTTGCACGCAAGGTTTTACGCGACAATCAGCGACAGGCTTGTACAACTGCCCATATAACAATTCTGGAGTTTGTAGGGCTTGTCAGGATTGACGATTCAGTCGCCGTAGCGATCCCTCCTATGGTTAACAACATCCCTGGGATTCCCCTCGCGGAGGGCATATCGAGAACGCAGCACCGGGGGGCATCACTTAAATATCAAACCCAATAGCTGCAAGGATTTCCGCCCCTAACGTTTTTTATTTCAACGGGTGTGTGCTGACCACTGTGTCAGGCTGCTGGAGTTTAATTGACCATACACACGCCTTAGGTAACACAGCATTGTCAGTGCCCATGAGCATCCGCATTTACGGTAATCGTCCCCTAAAAACCTTGCCGGGACTGGATACACGCCCCACGTCGTCGCGGGTGCGGTCGGCGCTTTTTAATATTTGGCAGGGGAGTGTAGTGGGGGGGCACTGGCTGGATTTGTGTGCCGGATCGGGGACGATGGGAGCGGAGGCGCTGGCGCGGGGGGCGGCGACGGTGACCGGGATTGAATTGTCGCCTCGGGCCTGTGGGGTAATTCGGGAAAATTGGGAGGCGATCGCCGGCACCGATCAACAATTTCGCCTATATCGCGGTGATTTATTTACCCAGCTCAAGCGGATTCGCAATCAAAAATTTGGGCGGATTTATTTCGATCCTCCCTACAGTGCGGGGCTGTATCAACGGACGTTGCAATATATTAGCGATCGCCACATCCTTGCCCCCGATGGAGAACTGGCGGCGGAGTATGACCCTAAGCAATGGTCGCCGATTCCAATGGGCAACCTGGAGCCTATTCGCCAAAAAATCTATGGCAATACGGCGATCGTCTTTTATCGTTGGCAACCAGCCTCACCCCTGTCCCACACTGACTGAGACCAATCCTCTAAATTAAAGCGACATTTAAAACCCTTGAAAGCCAGTTTTGGCGG
>CALCTI010000458.1 GCA_937894105.1 uncultured cyanobacterium | reverse complement strand
CGCATCCGCCACTCGTTGACCCTGGTGGACTGTTTGCGCATCGACCAGTTTCGCGGCTTTGAATCGGTCTGGGCTGTGCCCCATGGGGAAACGGTGGCCGTAAAAGGGGAGTGGTTACCCGGACCGGGGATGGCACTGTTTGAAGCTGTTAATAGTGCCCTGGGGCAATTGCCGATTATTGCGGAAGATCTCGGTATTATTACGCCGGAAGTGGAAGCACTACGTGACAATTTTGACTTCCCAGGGATGAAAATATTGCATTTTGCTTTCGATTCTGGACACGGTAACCCCTATTTGCCGCACAATTACAGTAACCCTAACTGTGTGGTCTATACGGGCACCCACGATAACAATACGACCGTGGGCTGGTTTTCCGAGCGATCGCCAGAGGAACAGGGCAGGGTGCATCACTATCTCGGGTATGTCGGTTCAGCGGGGATCCAGTGGGATCTTATTCGCCTTGCTTTTAGTTCGGTGGCGCGGTGGGCAATTGTTCCCCTGCAAGATTACTTTGGGCTCGGCAGCGTTGATCGGAAGAATACCCCTGGTTTAGCAGAGGGGAATTGGATGTGGCGGTGTCCTGAAGGGGCGTTGACTCCAGAACTGGGCGATCGCCTTAAGGAACTGGGGCAAACCTACGGGCGATCGCCTTACGATTCTTGGGATTAGCGGTTAGGAATTAGCCTTTAGGAGTTAGCGGTCAAAACGTTAGCGGCAACTCGGCAGCCCCATAAAGCGCCGAACACCGCCCCCTAAGCGGATGTATTCCACGGCAATAGTCCATCTTTTTCCATTCTGCCAACCTTCTGTGCATAGCAAACCTGGGGGGCAAACCTTTTATGAGCCGTAAATTTGGAGAGCGACGCTTAGACGGAGCGCGGGTCTTGCCGCAGCCGTTTTTGGATGAGTTTGAAACCCGAGACGCCAGCACTCGCCGCTTTGTGCTGAATGCGCTGACCCTTTTCGCCACCATTTCCCCGGAGCAGCAACACCAGGCGCTCAATGACCTGATTCAGCGCGAAATCGCCATCTTATCCGAGCGATCGCGAAAATTCCTCCACCGCCGCGTCAAGAACATCCTAGAACCGTTTCATATTGAAAAAGCCATTGAAGACGCCGACGTACGGGAGTATTACTACCGTTACTACATGCTCACCGGCATTATCCCTGAGCGTCCCACTCCGGACTATCTCAATATGCTGCTGACATTTATTGTGGGCGTCGAGCTGATTCAAATGATTTTCCGCATGAGCTTTATGGAGCAGCAGCGCTTTTTTGAGCTACAGGGAAAATACTCCACCCAAGCCATGCTGTTTTACCGCTATATCAAACCCACTCGTGCCAAGCTGGCCGAGGAAAAGCGCCTAAGCCGCGACCCCGCTGGCAACCATTATTATCGCCGTCCGAAACTCACCACCGCCGAAGTCCTGGACTTTATTTTTGAGATTTTTGATCTAGAAGCCATCACTTACCTGGGGAACTTTTCAGAAAAACTGGTCTTTGAATTTGATTACATTTATGCCAAACCTAAAACCACCTCTCCAGTGATGTAGTAGTTTGCCGGTGATGTAGTAGTTTGTAAGACGAACGATATGGGAACGCCTGCCAAGTATTCAGCTTGCTGTTCTTAGCTATTTCTTCTAGTTCGCTGGTTCTAGTTAGCTATGTCTAAATAGTTGCCAGTGTCCTAACTAGATGGGACCATAACGTACGCCCATTATTGTGCTTACTTAATCAAAGCGTCGAAGACCATGGTAGATACGGCAGAGACCGCTCCTGAAACCCCAGTTTTGTCCCCTGAAGAGCAGTTTCAAGAGGGAATAAAGCGCTATCAAAATGGGGAATCCATTGAGGAGTTAATTCCTGTCTTTAAAGAGGTGTGCGATCGCTCCCCCAAAAGCAGCGCCGCTTGGACCTGTTTATCGTGGCTATATTTACTCGCAGGAAAAAGCGCCCTGGCGGTAAAAACCTCAAGAAAAGCCGTCAAGCTCAACCCCCAGGATGCCCAGGCTCGCGTCAACTTAGCCGCCGCACTCCTGGAAGACAAGCAAAAAGGCGTTCGGGACCACGTGGAGCTTGCGGAGCAAATTATGATTGTGGACACCGAGTCCCGCGACGAAGTGCAAGAAAATTTGAAAGAAGGTCTGGAACGCTGTCCCGATTCCAAAGGACTGAAGCGTTTACAAGCATGGCTATTTGAAGATTAGGGACTGTTCTAACAGGACTTCTGTATCACCCTTGTCTAGGTAATTCCCAGGGACCTAGACCGGTTTTAGCCGCCTCAAATAACTTACACACTGTGTGCCCAGGTTACGGGTTGCCGCTTCAGGTATAGGTAGACTTAAGGTAATTAGGGTAAGGTGCCATTCTTTCAGTATTCTTTCAATTTTTGGATAGGGATAATGAATTCCAAAGCTCCACGGACCTACTTTTATTTGCCTAAAGTTTACTGTGATAGTGAAGAGGATCTTTTGCCGTTTCTGGACCGATATTTCACGGGCGAATGGAGCTTTTCGGACTTATGGGAATGGCACGTGCAATCGCACCCTAGTTTAAAGTCGGATGGGCTTTTTGCTTGGATTGTGCAGCCATATCTTTATTTAAAATCCAGGGGGCTGCCCTGTGAATTAACACCCGAGATTAAGCCTGAGGGGATTATTGTCTGTGCCGGCAAGTTTGTTGATCAGGAGATAAGGCCAGGAAAAGCTTGTGTGTTTATTGTGGCAAAGGGCGATGGTCCAGCCATTAAATATGCTCAGATTCATCTTGTTGGAAATGCACACGAAGATTTAATTCGCCGGTCATCAAGAACTTGGAAAAATAAGTTTATTCCCCATTTCCCCCACCCTGGATTGATGCCTCGTGATCTCTCCCACGGCGATCGCCTTCAAAATATTGCCTACATGGGGCTCGACACGAACCTTGCCCCGGAATTGAGAACGGAAGGATGGCGAAAAAAGTTGGGAGAATTGGGGTTCCGCTGGAAAATTGTTGATCGTGATCGCTGGCACGATTACACCGACATTGATGCGATCGTGGCAGTGCGCAGTTTCGATAGCCGTACCTACACCTGGAAACCAGCGTCCAAGCTTTTTAATGCTTGGTTAGCAGGAACCCCAGCTATCCTAGGAGCTGAATCAAGTTTTCAATCTGAACGAAAAAGCGCACTTGACTACATTGAGGTCAAATCTCCTGAAGCGATTATTGAGGCTTTGATCACCTTAAGAAACGATCAGAAACTACGCCAAAAGATGGTAGAAAACGGTTTAGTACGTTCAAAATATATCCAGCCTGAAGCCGTTGTTGATCGCTGGGAAGAATTTATTCGAAGCGAAGTTTATAACTATTACGATCAGTGGTCGTCAATGTCTCAGCTAAAGCGTCGTTTATTTATGCTCAAACGAGAATTTGATATAGAAATTAGAAAGCCTATCCGTGCCAATATTATTCAGCTTAAAGGAAAGCTAAAAGGAAAAGTCAAACGTGCTTTGTCGCTTTCGAAATAATCGGGTTAAAGCTGGGCGGAAGAACTGCCGCTCACCCCTGCATACTTCGTTTCTCATAACATCAGCCCTTTAAATTTAAGCGACATATAATACCCTTGAAAGTCAATTTTGTTGGCTTTGCAATGTCTCTCTACTCTAAAGAATTGGTTTAATTTCTCTACTTCTTCTGCTTCTCCCCCCTGAGGAACTTTTAATGGGAGCTGCTGTTGCTCCAAAGTGGCTTCCGAGTCTTAACGATGGTGGTGTGGCGATTCCCTCAATAGGGTGAAATCCCATGCCATTGAGATCCATTTTTAAGCACAGCTAACGCAGGGTCATAGCTGTAGGCTCGTTGGGAATGGGGCGTGTCAGCAGGTTGTCGACCCCGATGAGGGCAGCGTTCGACCGAAATAAATTGCCTTAGTTTTTATTCCCTTGAGTTAGGGTTAGCTTTGTCGTCTGATGGTTTAGGCACAATCTTTCGGGCGAGACGATCGCCCTGACGACAGGCAAGTTTCGCATCACAATATTGGCAAGCACTGCGATCGCGGTCCGGCTGCACCAAGTATTGCCCTTCAATTAGAGTTGCTTTGACATGCTCCGCCAGATTGATTAATTGACTATCTTGATTTGCTTTATCTTTTGGGCTTTGATCCAAGCGATCGCCCTCTTTAATGCTGAAGTAAAAGGCATCGGCTATCGCTTCATTTTCTGGTAATTCTGATAGGTTAGGATCTTGGGGGGCAACGTCTTTATACAGGGCAAGTTGCACGTCTAACTTTGCTTTTCCTTCAGAATTTTTCGCGCCTTTTGGAAAAGATTTACCGGTCTTGTAGTCGATAATAACCAAGCCGTTATCGCCGTCCACGGAGGGGCGACGGTCAATGCGATCCAATTGTCCCGTTACTCGCAGTCCGTGCCATTCCCCATCAAATTTTGATTCGCCCTTTAGAAATTGGGTGCCCTCCGGCATAAACCATTCGCTGGCGATCGCCCGGCGCAAAATCCCAGTCATTTCTGGACGCTGGGACTGCCAGGTCAAAATCGTATCCAAATGTAAGTCATTGGCGGCAAATTCAACCGCATCATCCAATTTTTCCAAACACTGCTCTGGGGATTTCAATTGCCAATGGTCCAGCGACACTTCCAGAACCCGATGGTAAAAGGTGCCAGTTTTGGCGGCGCTTAACCCGTCGTCTGCCTCCGGTAAGTCGCGCGATCGCAGCAGCCGTTCCGCAAACCATTTAAAGCCACATTGTCCAATGGCGGTAATTTGGGAGGCGCTAAATATGCGATCGCGCGGCTCGATACCCAGCCCAATGGCGCCGTCGTATTCATCGGCCGCCCCAACACTTTCCCGGCGTTTTTCCACCGTCCACGATTGGTGCACACGAGATAACACCTGAATTTTATCCGCCGTAAAGTCTGGAGGTAGGGCTCCGGAATCCCCCACGTAGGGCAAAAAGTCACTATCGGCTTCAGCCCAGTTGTCGTTCTTAGTGGTGTTACCGGCGACCATATCAGCGTCCGCGATGCCCATGCGATTTATAAAGGCGCTG
>CALCTI010000457.1 GCA_937894105.1 uncultured cyanobacterium | reverse complement strand
ATCGCCGTCACCTGAACTCCCGGCAGCGTCGCCAAGGGCAAACTCAGGGCCGGTTCATCTTCCAACTCGTCGGTGCGCCCATCGTCGTGGGTACCCACCACGCCCCCGCCGCCACAGCCAATAATTGCCGGTAGCTCTTCGTAATGCTCCGCCAGCGCCTCCCTGAGCAGGGGCATAAACCGGGAATACTCGCTGGTAAAGGCCGAGGAAATAAAGACCACCGCCAAATCTGCCGATCCCGCGATCGCCGCTGTTGCCCGTTCCACCGCATCCTTTACCGCCGCCTCCAGGGACACACGGGTTGACAAGGCACAGGTCCATTGGAAAGCAGACGTCACAGGCTTTTCCTCCTAGGAATCGGCGCTTTAGAAACTTTTGCCGTTCTAAAATGCAACAATGGGCGGCTAGCGAAATGCATTTAAATAATGCACCTAGGGCAATTAACTTAGGGCAATTAACTCAGCGCAATTAACTCAGCGCAATTAAATTAGCGCAACTAACAAGGAAACTAATTTAGATGCTGCCTTTAGATGCCACCTCATTAGTCCACCTTAAAGTTTACGCTTTGGCAACTTTTGCTTTAAGGGCGCTTAATTTTCTGTTCGCCATTTTTACGCGTCAATTTTAGGGCGTGTCATCAATTAAGAGCCAGAAGCCTTATACAGTGGGGAGTACATGCCCTTTCAAAATAAAAAAGACTAGGGACTGAAACCGTTACAGCGAGAGGCTTTGAGGTTTAAATGATGACAGCCCCTAGTCACCATACTGCGATCGCCCCTACCCACTGTCCCCATCAGGACCCTGTTTTAGCCGTAGCCTTACGATGTCTGCCCTGCCAGGGTAGAAATTTTTGCGCTGGGATGGCGATCCAAAATTTGCAAAATATGGCGTGACACCGCGTCCGGCCGCTCAATCATTCCCATATGTCCACAGCCGGGCAGCTCAATAAGATTAATGCACCCCACTCCAAACAGGTGATGATAGCTGGCTAGAAGGCGCACATAGCGAGGCTCCATAACCTTGTCTCGCTCCCCGGCAATAAAGTAGGCGGGCTGCTTGAGCTGAGAAACCAGTTGCGGCAGATGGTGCACCTCCGCGCGGGTGGTGGATGACAACAGGGAGCCCAGGGCAGATTCCCCATGGGCGATCATAAAGTCGATCGCCCGCTGTCTCCCCCATTCCATGGGCAACGGCGTCGGTACACTATCAAAGCAAAACATCCAGTGCAGGGCAGGGAAATTTTTCAGCCACCGCGGCCGCCAATTGACCAGGCGCTGACCAATGGTGCGAAAGGTGCGGAATTCCTCTTCTAGATAAATCCCACCGCCAGAATTTAAGCAAATCACCCCGGCAATGGAATCACCAATATGATGGGCTCCCCAAAGGGCGATCGTGCCTCCTAGGGAATGCCCCACTAGCCAAGCTCGCTCAATGCCCAAACGATTCATCAGCTCTTTTAAATCTTCGGCGTAGGCGCGAGGACTATGGGCATCAAACCGTTTGCGCTGGGTGGCAACGGGGGTATTGGAATCATCTGGGGCGATCGCCGCTTCCCCCTCCAACATGGGCTCCGACTGGGACTGCCCAAAACCACGCAGGTCGTAACTAAGACATTGATAATGTTCAGAAACCTGCTGAATAATGGGTTGCCAATAGCGACGACTCAGGAGCCAGCCGTGGAGAAAAATCAAAGCGCAGCGTCCGTGGCGGGGGGCGCTTAGATCGTAAAAATGGGGAACGGTGTGAATCTCTATCCTAGCCATAGAGCCTATCCTAGCCCGATCTGACCCTTAGAAAAACCTCCAAAAAGCATTTGAAAACTGTTTGAAAATGCTGAAACGATAAGGAGGCGACTCTCCACCCTGTTTCGGGCGGTTCAATAAAAAATTAAGATACGCTGAGATGCTCTGCTAAAGCGTCTGCTAAAGCTATGGTTGCTCTATCTCATTTCAACAAAAGACGCTTTAATGAGCGCTGACTGTCTCGTTAATGACCTGGGGACGATAACGGTCCTTTTTCCTGTGAAATGATCGTCTAATAAATCGTCTAATAAAATGATCGCCCAATAAAGTCTAATAAAATGATCGCCCAATAAAATCGCCCTAAAAAAAGACCTCTGGATCAGAACAGGTAATGTTCTTTCCCAGAGACCTGGTGTCTTAGTTACTAGAAGATGGAGTTATCAGAAGATAGACCTGGAAAACTGGCGAGATTAAGCGAGCTGCTGTCGCTCGGATTCTAGGTCCTGTAGTAGCTGGGTATTGCCCTGGTTTCGGGCGATCGCCATACGGGCTTCCAACCGACTGACCAGGGCCTCGTGGTGGCGCACAGCCACCTCGGTCACCCTATGGGTGGAGGCGCGGGCGGTCAGAGCCCAAGTGGGGGCGGCTTTGCGTGGACGGCTGCTGGGCATTACTTGACCTTTACGATTGACACTATAAGGAACGCCGCGATAGCTCAGCTCCTGGGGCGTATGGGGAATGGCTCTGACCTCATGGCGATGCCAGGGTAAGCCTCGATAATATCCGTTCCACGCACCGTCGTAGCTTCGGGTGGAGGCAGCAGGTGTGGTGTAGCGGCGGCCTCTATAAGTCAAATCCATTGTTATTCTCCGTTGTGACTGCCTGCGCGAATACGCAGATGCCCCAGGTTGTGTGGCAGATGATGCTTAAGGCTTTGTCCAAAGCCGCGATCGCCACCTCTGGGAGTAGTGCTACAGAATAAATAGACCTTGTGCTGAAGCGGATCTAGGAAATTCTGTATCTACAAATACATTTTGCTCAGCTTTCTGGAAAATATCCACGAATTATGACAGAAATTTGCGTAAACTTTGGATAAGCATTCGATAAGTTTCGACTGTGAGGGTTGAAATGGTCTGCTGACGATTGTCTCTGCACCCTCGTCCTATACCCTAATCTGCCCTGATTTGCCCTAGCTCTGAGCCCTAAGACGGCGTTCCTTTCTTACGGGTAAAGCGTTTTAACAACAGGTCCACCTCAGGGATAGGGAGGCGGCTGGCGATCGCTAAAAATGCTCCCAGGGCGATCGCCGCCGGAATCAGCACCTCCGCCAGCTCCACAAAAAAGCCTCGGGTGCCCCACCAGGTTTCTAATCCGAAAAGGGTGCCCCAGCACAGGGCTCCGGTGGCGAGGCTCAGGACAAAGGTGCCGCCGAAGGAGGGCAGCCATTGGGACCAGGGGAAGCCGTCGAGGCGATTATTGAGGATAACCAGGAAGGCGACCAGGGCGGTCAGATTAACGCCGACGGTGGCGAGGACAATGCCGGGAGCGCCAAACCGTTGCACCAGCAGCCAGTCTAGTCCCACGTTTACAAAAATATTGATCAAGCTAATGCGGAAGGGGGTTTGGGCATCGCCGAGGGCGTAAAACACCCGCACTAGCACGTCACGGCTAAGGTAAATCACCATCCCCAAAGAAGCGGCCAGCACCACTGACGCCACCAGGGCAGAGTCTTCGGGGCTAAAGGCTCCTCGCTCGTAAACTACCCGCACGATCGCCCGGGACAACGGCACCATCACGGCGCTAAGGGGCAGCATGGTGAGGGCGGTAATCATCAGCCCCTGGCGGATTCGACCTTTTAAGGCGGGGCGATCGCTGGGGCCGGCCAGTCGGGATAGCACCGGCAAAAAGGGTACCAAAATAATACTGGACACCAAGCCCAACGGGGTTTGCACCAGCAGGTTGGCATAGTTCAGGGCGGCGGCCGCCTGGGGGATGTAGGAGGCAAAGTGTAGGTCCGTGTACAGGTTCACCTGGAGCATGCCCGAGGCCAAGGTGGCGGGACCCATGACAGTGAGCACTTTGCGGACGCCGGGGTGTTTCCAGTCCAACCGCAGCCGCAGTTTGCCCAGCCCTTCCCGCGCCTGGGTGGGAAGCTGAATCAGCCATTGCAACAGTGCGCCGACAGTGGTGCCACCCGCCAGGAAAATTGCGCCCCAAATCCAGTTGTGGGGAGCCACGCCGCCGTTGGCAAAGCCGAGACCGTAAACGGCGATCGCCCCAATGGTGACAAAGCTGGACAGCAAGGGGCTAATGGAGGGGATCCAATATTGATCGGCGGCATTTAGGGAGCCAAAGCCAATGCCGATAAACCCCGCCAGCAGGGCAATGGGGGCCATAACCTGAAGCTGCAAAATGGCGATCGCCCGCGTTTGGGCCAGGTCGGTCAACGTGGCTGGATCTAAGCCCTGGCGGGCTGCTTCGGCGGCGTTCATGGTTAAACCGGGAGCCAGCAGGTCAATGACGGTTTCGGCCCCTAGCACTAATCCCACGCTGACCACTAACAACACCGCGCCGACGATGGTGGTAACCGTTTCGATAATGCGGGCCGCGTCCCGGCGATCGCTTTTGGCTAGAACGCTAACCATAGCGCTGTGAAACGGACCATTAATGCCGCCCAGCAAAATCAGCAGAAAGCCGGGGATTATATAGGAAAAGCTATAGGCATTGACCACCGGACCTGCCCCAAAGGCGGCAGCGATGGTTTGTTGGCGCACCAGCCCCGCCACTTTGCTCAGTAACGTGGCGGCGGCGACGATGGTGGCGATAGAAAGGAGCGATCGCCCTTTGCCCGCC
>CALCTI010000456.1 GCA_937894105.1 uncultured cyanobacterium | reverse complement strand
TTATACACGAAGCTATATCCACTCAACCATGGTCTGGTGCGGCATAAGTACATGTCAGCATTGTCAACTGGACTAAATCAGAGCCAGATCAATTATTCCTTGATGATCAGTCAGTTAACAAAATCAGCTCATCTCTAAAATCTCAAACTGATGTTTCCGCAGCAATCAAGGTGAAGGCAAATAAAGGAATTTCCTTCCAAGGAATTATTCCTGTCGGCAGGGGATTTTATATATCGAGAGAGCGAGCTTCTCATTGGATTAAGGCGGAAAAGCTATACTCAAGGATCCTCAAGCAATCCTCTTCAGCATCTGATCTAACTGATTTGGTGGGCGGTGTTCCCAGTCGGTGGATCATTGACTTTAATGATATGAGCTTTGAGGAGGCAAGTACTTACAAAACTCTTTTTGAATATCTTAAATCTGAAGTTAAGCCTTTCCGAGAAAAAAACAGAAGGGAAAGTACACGGATAAATTGGTGGAAGTTTGGAGAGAAAAGACCCGCTCTACGCATAGTCTTGAGAGGCCTATAGTGTTACTTCGGTATACCACGACATTCCAAGTGGTTTATTTTTATTCCCTGCTCAACAGATTGGTTGCCCGCTGACTCCACGACAGTCGTTGCATCGGATGACTTTTACACTTTGGGAATTTTGACTTCAGCGACTCACCGTACATGGGTGGCAGCTCAAAGTTCTACTCTAAAAGGTGACACTCGCTATACCCACAACACTTGCTTTGAAACGTTCCCATTTCCGCAGATGCCGGCGCTGAAAACTATTGAGAAAATTCGAGAAACAGCGATCGCCCTCCACGATTACCGAAGCGAACAAATGGAACAAAAACAGTGGGGAATTACCAAGCTCTACAACGCCTATTTTGATGAACCCGCTAGCCAGCTTTATAAACTCCATAAACAGCTCGATAAATTGGTGCTCGATGCCTATGGATTTGATCCCAAGGGCGATCGCTTGGAGCAGCTTTTGGCATTAAATTTGGAGCTGGCGGAGAAGGAAAAGCGGGGGGAGTCGGTTATTGGTCCTTGGGCGATCGATAATCCGCCCTCAAATTAAAGCGGCTACGGGGTGATGGGCGATCGCTCCTGTTGGATATTTTCCAGTTTCTTGCCTCTAGGCAGGTTGGTGAAAACGCGATCGCCCGATCGTAATCCCTCCAAAACCTGAACCTGCTGCTCCACCGCCGGACCCAATCTCACCGGACGGAACACCGGCTCTTGCTCTTCATTGGGCACCAACACCCCCTGCTCTCCTTTAATAGTTACCACCGCCACCGTGGGCACCACCAAAGCATCCTCTAAGCGATTTCCCAAAAATACCAGCTCCGCATTCATCCCGGAGCGCAATAGATCCAACCCGGTCACCAACGACAACCGCACTTCAAAATAGGTCACATCCCGCTCCAAAATTGCCTCCGGCGCAATGCGCTGCACCCGCGCTTCAAAGGTGCGCTCCGGGTAAGAATCAGCTCGTACATTCACCGTTTGCCCCTGGCGAATGCGACCAATATCCACCTCTGGCACCTGGGCCAAAACTTCCAAACCCTGAGCCAAGGCGGCGATGGACGTGGATGTGGCTCCCGTCCCCGTGGACGCGGAGGTGGTGGGCGTCACAAATGATCCTGGCTCTGCATACTTTTGGGAAATAAATCCATTGAACGGGGCGCGAATTTTCGTGTCATTAAGCTGGGTGCGCACCAGGGCCACATTCGCCTGGGCTTCCTTCACCGATGCCCGCGCCTGGGCAATCTCCTCCACCCGAAATCCATTTTGTAACCGCTCTAACCCTCGCTGCGCCTCCGTCAACCCCGCCTGCGATCGCACCACATCCGCCTGCGCCGATCGCGCCTCCTGCGCCGAGCCATCCAAAGTATCCCGATCAATTACCCCCTGATCCACCAAGGTTTGGTTCCGCTCCAGGCGCGTTTTCGCCAAATCCAACCGGGCCTGGGAGCTAGCCACATCCGCCTGAGCCCGGTTCACCCGCGCCTTCGCCTCCGCAATATCCTCCGGTCGATTCCCCGACTCCAGCCGCAATAATTCTGCCTGCGCCCGATCCACCGCCGCCTGGGCTTGCCCCAACCGCGATCGCACCTCCGAATCATCCATCTGGGCAATAACCTGCCCCGCCGCCACGCGATCGCCTTGTTCCACATACAGCTCCACCAGCTGCCCCGATGTTTTTGGGCTGAGGTTCACCGTCCGCACCGGGCGCAACGTTCCTGTGGCGTTGATCTGTGCCGTAATATCCGCCTGTTCCACCACCACCGTCAGTTTGTCTAGGCTATTTTCAGGCGATCGCGATGGGGACCGCCTGAAAATAGCCAAAACGCCAGCGCCCACCAACACAACGCTAATCAAAGCCCCCCAAACTATCGGACGCTTCCACATTGGCGGCGGCTTCAACCCCAAATCGCGCTCGTCATCCTGAGACAGGGCTGGCGGACTTTCCAGAGGCTCGGCAGGGAAAAAACTGGGCGGGGCCGGTTGTCGATCCAGCTTAGAGCTAGATTCCACCTCAGACTTAGGATCGGGCTTAGAAATAGTCATATCAAAAGGAAGCGATCAGGCAGACTATGGGATAAGGTCTACTTTCAATGTAATGTTCTGGGCAAGATCTGGGGACGATCCTAACCAATTCCCCAGGTTCAACACCCGTCGTTCCCCCCCCGTTAAGTAGCCAAACCCCCATAAAATTTGGCTAAGGTAAAATCAAAACGAGACGCCCCAACAGAAACCAAAAAAAGGCCAGTTACCAACCCGTAAAGGCGCATCGCAATGCGCCCGTGGTCGCCACCCAACCTACATTTGTGACTGTAGATAGTTGGGCAATCCAAGCTTTTCGATAAGCCCCAACTGTTGCTCCAGCCAGTGGGCATGGTCTTCCTCCGTGTCTGCCAAAATCGGCAATAGTACCTGACGCGTTTGATAATCCTGCTCTGCTTCACAGACGGCGATCGCTTCCCGTAGCGCCTTTGTGACCCGATACTCAAAATCCAGGTCATTTTTCATCATTTCTTGCACAGTAGAGCCCACATTCATCTCCGCCAAATCGGACAAATCGGGCTTAGCTTCCAGGAACAACATGCGCTTGATAATCATATCGGCGTGCTGAATCTCTTCCTGCATTTCATGATCCAAGCGTTCATAAAGCTTGCTCAACCCCATATCGTCATAGGCGCGCCCATGGGCGAAATACTGGTCTCGCGCCGCCAGTTCATTGCGCAATAGAAACCGCAACTGCTTGATAACCTTTTCACTTCCTTTCATCGTTATTCTCCAAAGAATTAGTAATAGGTGATTTTCAAAATGGATCGCAATTTATCCATAAAGCCATCAAGGAAACCATTGGAAATCAAGGCAAGCATAGAAATACTTGCTTACAAGTTTCTTGAGTTTTTATGGGGCAGTAATCGATCGGAATTTATGAGGGCTAAGGCAAAAAATTAAGCCATCATTGACTGCATATAGTTTTCCAGTCCCGTGGTGTCAACTAACGATTGCTGAGTTTCGATCCAGTCAATGTAATCCTCAGTTTTCTTTAGCAAATCATCAAAAAGATCACGGCTAAGATAATCCCCATCGGTTTCGCAAAAGGCGATCGCTCCCTGTAGCTGTGATCGCATATCACCGTAAATTGTTAGGTCGTTTCCTAAAATTTCTGATACGTCCTCACCAATAGCAAGGCGTCCTAGATCTTGTAAATTTGGTAAACCCTCGAGGAATAAAATTCGCTCAATTAAACCATCTGCCTGCTTCATTGCCGAAATAGACATTTTATAAATATGTCCATTTAGGGCGTCTAATCCCCAATTTTTACACATGCGAGCGTGTAAAAAAAGCTGGTTAATTGCCCCAAGTTGTAGAGTTAGTGCTCCGTTTAAGCGGCTAACCACTTCAGAATTACCTTTCATTTGTCTCACCCCCGAGTAAACAAGAAAAGCGGAAAAATAAGTCTATAGAACAAGTGAAAAACAGCATTAAGTCTGTCGTCAAATCGCCGTAATACAAACGATTTTTTGCCTTTTTCGCTGGACTTTCTGTTGACTTTTTGGAATGTAAAATTCCGTCCGCAAAATCAACATAAAACACAATCTCAAGTTTCCACAACCCCTATTCCCTAAGGCTTTTCGCCATTTTTATTGAAACTAATTGCCATTTATTAATGCGATAGATTATCATCAAGCCAGCCCGAAATTACCCGCTTGAGATAGGTTTTATCGCCCATGTACGTTTGTATTTGCCACGCCGTGACTGATCGCGATGTAAAGGCGGCGGCGGCCCAGGGAATTCGCTGTGTACCTGGCTTGTGTCGCTCGTTAAAGGTTGGTAGCCAATGTGGGCGGTGTACGGAATTTGCTCAGAAAACCCTCGATAAAGCCCTAGAGAAGGTGTCCGTTGGGGCGTGACAATAGGGTTAGAAAGGACTGAATTGCTCCCAAGCACCTTTAATTGCACTGACAAAGATTCCTGTTGGAAATTGCGATCGCCCTCACCTCGGCGTGACACTGTTGCGTGCATAAAACTGCATCTAAATTCCTGGATTTTCTTTAAATCTTTATCAAACCTTCACAAAACCCTAGGGAAATTCACGAGTAAATTGGGTGTTGCTTAAATTTCCAGGCAAATTGTTTTCGTCAGGTGTGGCAGGATCTATATCGTATCCGGAAATATAATTAGAAAAAGAGGGTGTGTCTTTG
>CALCTI010000455.1 GCA_937894105.1 uncultured cyanobacterium | reverse complement strand
GGAGGCGGCTGGGGAATGGGGGCCACAAGAAGGGTGAAAAAGGCGATCGCAAAGGTGGCCAGATCAACCCCCACAATGCCCGATAATCCGATGGCAGGATAAAGCACTCCCGCTAGGGCTGGTCCTGCAATATTCGAGCCGTAGTGTACGACCGCTCCCATGCTGCCCGCCCGCGTATACTGCGCCTTGGGCACAATCAGCGCCACAGACGCTTGGTAGGCGAGCCCTTGGATTCCCATAAAGCCGCCCGCGATCGCCGCAGCCAAATAAAGATGCCAAAGCTGAAGCTGCTGGGTCATATAGAGCAGCCCAACCCCTAAGGTGATGCCAGCACTAATCCCATCACCGGTCAGCATTAAATGCTTACGGTTGAACCGATCCACCACCATTCCGGCGAAGAGCGCGGTGGGGATTTGGAGCAGTTTGAGGCATAGGGTGATCAGGGCCAGCGCCGTCGCTGAGCCAGTTTGCTCCCACGTCCAGAGGGTGAGGGCAAAAAAAGTCATGTAGCTGCCGATGCTGGATACGAGTTGACCGCACCAAATCAGGGTGAATATTCGCATAGGTGGAATCAGTAACGGCAGTTGGGGAAAGGCGGCGGAGCAACGGGTAAGACTGCCTTACGTAGCCTAGGAAAATTTGCGATCGCACTCTAGGGATTTTGAGCCCCAAACGCATTAATACTGACGATGGGCATCAATTAGCCAAAGCATTGCCAATATCTTTCAATACCTGCTGTGCAGCCAGAACATTGCGCCCCGCAGTCCACACTTCAGACTTGACCGGATAAACTTGCTTGTTCTTCACCGCAGATAACTGGGAAAAAAGTGGGTCTTGAACGAAGGCGTCGTGGGTAAGGCTATTGGAGCCCTTGTGCTCGTTAACGATCAGGAAAATGATGTCTCCGTCTAGATCCTGAAACGCTTCTTTTGAAACGATGCTGAGGTAGGTTGACAACGTCGGCTGGGTTTGAATTTTGGGGCGAGCGAAACCGATATCGCTCAAAATTGAGCCCGAAAAACTAGTGTGACTATAAAAGCCAATGTAGTCTCGGAAAGAGAACACTAAAGAAACAACGGTGTCTTCTGGTGCCTCAAGTTTTTGCTGCAATGCTTTGAGCTGGGTCTGATAGTCTTTAATCCTTTGCTCGGCTGCGCCGGATTTACCCAGTGCCTCGCCGTAAAGCCGTAGCTGCTTTTCCCAATCTCCTTCTCGCCCATTTTCTTCAGAGAGGACGGTGGGGGCAATCTGCACAAGGCTAGGGTAAATCGCTTCACTACCGATTTTGCTCCCGAGAATTAGATCGGGCTGAAGCTTGGCGATCGCCTCTATATTCGGCGGTCCACCAGTGGAAATAATCTCAATCCCGTCAGTGCGATTCCCCAGATAGCCGGGGAAATCATGATTAACCCAAGCGCCCACCGGGGTGACGCCTAAGGCGATCGCCACATCCAAAGGAGCCGTCCCCATAACAACCACTCGGCGGGGCTCATTGGGAACCAAGGCTGACCCCATCGCATGGTCGACAGTACGGAAGGTCTCGCTCGCCGTTGGTGCAGTGGACGGGGAAGGACTACCGCAAGCGATCGCGAGGGCCATCGTCAGCAGCAGGGCGATCGCCATCAAACCCAGTCTCCGAACCCGCCGCCATCGGCGATGATGTTGGGCATATTTCAGATTTAACATCATGGTTCGTCGTATAGCCCCTCATCAATCATCCCTTACCCTTACTCACCCTTATCAATGCCCAAACCCCATACAGCCTCCTAAAATCGCACCGTAAATCGACCAGACACGGTCAACCCTTCACCGGGGCGGTTTTCAAAAGCCCGTGATCCTTCCGAACTATCGATGTAGTCGATATCAAATAGATTACGCACATTGAGCGCGGCCTCCCAATTATCACGAGCATAGGAGATTGCTGCGTTGGTCAAAAAATAATCTTCCAAGAGGAAACTATTGTCGTTGTCCCCAAAGCGATCGCTGACATAGTTAAAGCCAATGCCAAAACTCAGTCCTTCCAGATCACCCTTTTGAATTTCGTAGCTAGTCCACAGATTGAAATTATGCTCCGGCACCCCAAATAAGCGATTCCCTTCAATCCCAGTATTGTCCTCCGTAATGTCGGCATCGGTATAGGCATAGTTCGCGACGATATTCCAACCGGGCAGAATTTCACCGATGATATCCAGCTCCACTCCTTGACTGCGCTGCTCACCGGTGGCAACCACAAAATTATCGGTCGGCAACGCGGTGGGATCCGCCGTCGCCACATTGGTTTTGGTGATGTGGAATAGGGCTAAATTCGCCGTCAATCGCCCCTCGAAAAGCTCGGCCCGCGCCCCCACTTCAAACTGTTTCCCCCGCTCCGGTTCAATGATGTTGCCAGCGCGATTCTGACCTGAATTGGGGCGGAATGAGGTGCTGAAGCTGCCATAAAGGGATAGGTTGTCAATGGGTTGATAGACAAGTCCCACCCGCGGGGTCCACCCTTGGTCATCCCGTTCGTCTCCGGTGTTTTCAAAATTGTTCTTTACCCGAACCGTATCGAATCGAATCCCTGCTAGCAGGAAGAGATTATCGAGGATTTCCACTTGATCCTGAACGTAGATCCCTAAGTTTCTAGTCCGGGAGGCGCCAGTCTTAGGGAGCGGATCATCAAAGCTGTCAGGACGCTCAGCACCATACACCGGATTAAAAATATTGAACGGTGCCTGGCGGTTGGCCTGGTCATCGCGTCCGAAGCTAGTGAAATCTCGGCGACTATAATCAATGCCGGCCAGCAGAGTATGTTTGAGCGAGCCCGTGGAAAACTCTCCAACCACGTTGGTTTGTACCTCGTAGGAGCTGACGGGCTGAGCGCCCTGGACCCAAACCCGGAAGAGATCCCCCGTTTCCTCATCGAGGACCCGGAAAGCGACGTTAGATATAAATTCCGGTTCAAAGCGGAAATACCGAAAGCTATTGCGAATTTTCCAACTGTCGTTAAAGCGATGCTCAAACCGATAGCCTGCTTGCAAGGTTTCATTGGTGGCGATATCGCTGGGTTCACCGGTAATCCGATCAAAGGGCACATCGGCAACGCGATCGCCTAGGACTGGTAAACCCCCAAAATCTGAAGCCCGCGTTTCATCGCTGTACTCCGCCTCTACGACCAAATCGGTGCGATCATTAATGGCCCAACTAATGGTCGGTGCGATAAAGAACTGTTCCGTTGGCGTATCAAAATCTCGGTAAAAATCCTCACGGCGGTACAGAGCATTAAGGCGATAGAGTAATCGTCCATCTGCGGTTAAGGGACCGGTCAAATCAACACTGGGCTCCAGTAAGGTACGGCTCCCACCCCGAAAACTCAGTTCATAGGCCGGTTCTGGCAGGGGTTGCTCGGTGACTAGGTTGATCGCGCCCCCCGGCTCCAATGCCCCAGACAAAATGGAGGCGGGCCCTTTCAAGACTTCAATGCGCTCAACGTTCGCCAATTCCTGATAGCCGACATTACCGCTCCCTGCATTCAATAGTCGGTAACCGTCCCGCAAAATTGCACTGCTGTTAAAGCCGCGAATAATGAATCTGGGACCCCGTTGATCCCGGGAGCTGGAGACCACACCACTGGCGTTGCGTAGGGCATCCCCTAACTGAATCACCTGTTGATCTTCGAGGACCGATTGGGGAATAACCTGAATCGATTGGGGGGTTTCGCTTAGAGGCGTATCCGTTCGGGTCGCCGTGGACGCATTCGGCACATAGTAATTATCGCGATCGCCCTCAACGCCAATTTGAATCGCCTCGGAGCCTTGGGCAACTCTGTCCGGATTTCCTCGGGTGACGCCCACCACTAAGCGGCCTCCTATGGTGGTGACTTCAACCGTTGGCGGTGCATCGGCGCCGGTAATGGACACCTGCACCCCACCCTCAGGCAACTGCACCAAACTCACCAATGCAATTCCGTCTACGGGACTAAACTGCTCCGCCTGGTCAGCGTCATCTAGATCCAGCACCGCATTGGCAAGAGTCACAATCAGCGCATTTCCCACGGTTCTGGAGTCTCCCGCCGTCAGTGCCTCGTTTGAGGTCAGGGTCAGGGTCAAACCAGATGGTGTTTCCTGGATTTGCACCTCCGTCACGGCGATCGCATTTTCTGCTTGGGCGATCGCCTCCGATCCGTCGAATTCAGGCGCTAATTCACGCCAATTCTCAGCCGATGCCGATGCTGGATAGGCTGATGCCAGTATCGTCAGCGGCAGTATTCCCAGCCCTAACCCAAGTCGTTGAATCACAGTTCCCTCACACCACAACTAACAGGACGCGCGATTCTCCTATCGCTCCCTTTGATGGGAGAAGCTAGATAGAAATATTTCGCAAATAGTTAGTCGCCAGTTTAGAAGGCTGCAATTGCTGTAACGTCTTCGATTCGGACTTTTTTCTCTGCGATCGGGACTTTTTTCTTCGATTCCCGATAAAGACTAGGGCGTGTCATCAATTAATCTCCATAAGCCTTATGCCGTGGGGAGTACACGCCCTTTAAAAACAAACAAAGCTAGGGGCTGAAACCCTCACGGCTCTTGACTTAGGGATTCAATTGATGACAGCCCCTAGGACAAGTCCGGTCAATACTGGTTAGGCTCGACGGCTTTTTGACATTTGGTAAGCCTTTGGCGTGATTCCCAGGGTGCGTCGAAATGCGCCGCTGAAGGCCGTGGGGCTTTTGTAGCCCACCAGGAACGCTACGGTACTGACGGATATTTCTTGTGTCAGAAGCTGGCAAGCACGCTCCATCCGTTGCTGGGTTAAGTAGCCAAAAACAGTGGTATCAAACAGTTCTCGAAAACCCTGCTTCAGTTTGCGATCATTAATTCCCACCTGGCGCGCCAACTCCATCAGGGACGGGGGAGCATTAAGATTTTGCTGGAGAATATTTTGGGCGTTGCGAATGCTATCAATGTCTGCCGCCTGGAGTTTAGAGACCGAATCGTTAGGGTTGCGATCGCCGTGGGTTTCCTGGAGGTAAAGTCCGATTAGTTCGAGCGACTTTGCTTCGAGGAAGAGCGATCGCGTTAACCCTTCATAGGGACAATGCCAAATTTTCTGAAGGAGCTGCTGCATTACAGGCTGTATTTTCAAGGGAGGCAGCACAGGGCGATCATCGTTTCCAGCAACCATGGAACGCAACTCTGGGGGCACCGTTTCCCCATAGGCCTCGAACATTGTCGCCAAAACCGACTTTTCTATATGAACATCCACAGCCAGAAACCTCTGATCGGCATACTGCAGCACTTCAGCAGCGGGCATATCGGAATTCTGGAAAAGAGCATCTTGATGGGCTTGAAATAGATACTCATCAACCAGGGCTTTTCCAGTGTCGATAAACGAAAATTCAAAACAGTCACGCTGTGCTTTCGAGTGGGAAATGATTGTGTCCTCGTGCAACTGATAATGATGGAGCGTCAGGGAAATGTCGCGCTCCAGCACAATATCTCGTTTGTACCCCGTTCCTAAGCAACTGGGAAGCACAAGCGTGCGGTCTCTAGGATTTTTTAGCAGCTCGGGCTGTAGGCTTTGCGTTTCATCTTGGAGCAGTTGTACGAATTCATCATCTCGCAGGGTGATGGTCATGGCTCACCTAGTTAAAGCTCTGAGAAGGTGCGCTGATGATATCAGATCGCAATAAGTGATGTTGTTCTTTGCTCGGGCGAGGGCAGCGTGAAAGATGTTCCTTGGGCGATCGCCCTTACCATCTCCCTAAGCTTTGAGTAGAAATAGCGTTCCCGCCACAATAAAAGCAGTTCCAATAACAGCCCAATAGGTGAGGGGTTCACCGAGAAAGAGAGCTGACAGTACCAGCACCAGCACCACACCGGATTTATCAATAGGTGCAACTAACGAGGCATTTCCTATTTGTAATGCCTTGAAATAGCACAGCCAAGATAGCCCGGTGGCAATACCGGACAAGATCAGAAATAGCCAAGTTTTTGGGGTGATCGTCCATAGCTTTGACAGTTGCCCCCCTTGCCAAGCGATGCTCCAGGCGATCGCCAAAATCACAACAGTTCGAATCGCTGTTGCCAAATTCGAGTCAACCCCTGCCACGCCAACCTTCGCGAAAATAGTGGTTAATGCGGCGAAAAATGCCGATAGTAATGCAAATATCCACCAGGCGTTTTCCGATGCGATCACTGGCACATTCCCCTTAGGTTGCCTAAAAAGCGAGACTCAGCACAAGAGTCAGCGCCACAAAAACTATAGACCTTCCGTCGCGCTGACCTAAACTTAGACCGCTATTGACTTAAAACGTGATAGAGAACGATCCTACAATAGTGAAGCCTGATCCTGGGAAGATCGAGAATCGGTTGCCGCTGATTGCGCCTTCAATGTAGTCAACATCGAATAGGTTGCGGAAGTTGACCGCTGCTCGCCAATTGTCGCGCTTATAGGCGATCGCCGCATTGGTGAGAAAATAACCGTCCACTTTGAAACTATTAGCAAGATCGCCAAATCGCTCGCCGACGAAATTCCCACCCAGTCCCAGGCTCAATCCCTCCAGCGGTCACGATTTCACCGCATAGGGGCATTGTCAACTCAGCCTTTAGCTATCCCTATCGCTGAAAGCAGTTACCCGTGCAGCCCGTGTTTTCAGCCTTGCCCCTAATTGTCTAATCCCCTAATTGTCTAATAATGACTCACGCAGCTGGGTCAATATCAGCTCGGCTCCCAGAGGACCATTCAACACGTTCCATTCATAGAACGTGTGAAAGTAAACGCGATCGCTTTTACTGGCTTTTAAAGATTGGGCAATGGGATTATTTTGCCAGTCTGTTCTTATTCTTGACACCTGCTGATTCACTAAGGCGTCTTTAGTTTCGAGTAGGGATTTTGTATTCGTTAAATCTTCCGTCTCAATGGTTTGAATGGCTGCGGAAGTGTAGCCCAAAACAAAGATTAAGTCCGCCTGATTTAGCTCCGGCAATATTTCAATGGATAGAGGTATAAAGTTGCGGATGGGACCGGGAGGCTCCACCACGTCAAAGCCAATACTTTCTAAAACTTCGCCAATATAGCCCTCTCCCGTCAAAACAAATAAAACTCCTTTATTCATGCTTTCACCGGTAAGAATAAGCACCCTTGGGTGAGCTTTAATCACTGATTTCAGGTCTCGGCGGGCTGCGTCTATTTGACGACGGTATCGAGCGATCGCCCGGTCGGCCAACGCTTCATCCCCCAACGCCTGGGCCAACGCCCGTAAATTTTTCCGCCAGTTTCCCCTTTCGCTGCGGGGCGCTAAAGGCAAGGTGGGGGCAAGCTTTGCCATTAGCGCTCCAGCTCCCCCCTGTATTTGCCAGGACTCTCCCACAATTAAATCGGGGCGACTTTGGCTGAGCACTTCCAAGGAAGGCGGGCGACCTAAGGAGCCTAAATAGGTGGGTTGGGTGGTTACTTTGTCGCCCAAATAGGGAATGGCAATGTCTGGCCGCTGGACGCGACTGGTGTCATTGGTGCTGATCGGCAGGGGGGTGACTACTCCTGCCGGCTGCTCGCCTAGCGAGAGGAGTAAGTCGAGGGAATGCACGTCGAGCACGGCGACTTTTTTGGGGCGATCGCACACCGTCGTTTCCCCCAGCACCTGGGAAACCGTGCGACAGTTTTTCCCGGTAGACGAGGGCGACGCCCCAGGGTCGCCACAGCCAACACCGCCAATGGACAGGACTAGCGCCAATAGGGCAGAGGAAAAACGGAACCCGCCAAAATTGAACTGAAAAGCACTGCAATTCAATAGAAAAAGCCTGCGCAACGTTAAAAGCGAATTGAAAATGAGCCAATCACCGTAAATCCTTCGCCAGGATAAATATCCACATCGCGACTGTTCGCAACCCCCTCAATGTATTCCACATCGAAAATATTGCGGAAGTTAATGCTCGCCGTCCAGTTTTCCGCTTCGTAGGAAATCGCCGCATTGGTCAAGAGATAATCATCGACCGTAAAGCTATTGTCCAAATCGCCAAATCGCTCGCCAACGTAGTTCAGACCAACACCAAGGCTAAGCCCCTGCAACGATCCAGACTGGATCTCGTACCGCGTCCACAGGTTAGCAATATGATCAGGAGCATTAAACAGCTCATTACCCGTAGTGCCGTCGGTACTGTCGAGAACTTCCGTATCGGTATAGGTATAGTTGGCAACGACATTCCATCCAGGCAAAATTTCGCCGATAATGTCGAGCTCAATACCGCGGCTGCGCTGTTTTCCACTGGGCACAGAAAAGAGCGGGAGTAGGGGATCAGGAAGCGCCACATTATCCTTGATTAAATTGAATAGCGCTAGGTTGGCATATAATTTGCCATCAAGGAACTCAGCTCGCACACCCACCTCAACCTGTTCGCCCGTCTCCGCCTCAATAAGCCCACCATCAGATGTGGTGCCGATGTTAGGAGCAAAGGATTGTCCGTAGCTGGCGTATAGGGAAACATTGTCCGAAGGTTGGTAAACAACACCGATCCGAGGCGTCCACGCCGACTCTTCCCGCTCACTTTCAGTTATGCCGCTAATGGGGTCAGACGAAGTGCTTTCTTGGTAAACGTTGTCGAAGCGTAACGACCCCAGCACAATCAAGTTGTCCGTCAGCTGGATCTGATCCTGGATATACACGCCAATACTGTCGGTGCGTCCCTCCAATATACTCACCGAGGGAAAGCTGTTGAAGTTGCTCTCTAGCAGGGCGTCATAGTCGGGATCAAAGATATTAAAGGTTTCTGTGATGGGCGGGAACGAGGCACGAGTTTCGGTGCCGCGGTCCCAAACCCTAAACAAGTCAACCCCAACCAGCAATGTATGTTCAATATCGCCGGTGTTGAACTCACCCACCACATTGGTTTGAATCTCTAGGTTGCTAATGGGTTGCTCAAGACGAATCTGATAAATTGCCAGATCGCCAGTTTCTTCGTTGAAGAATTCCGGTAGAAATCCTGCGCTGACCAGTGCCCCTGATCCATTGGCGGGAACGGCGGTGTCGTAGCGGTTGAAATAGACCGAGTTGCGGATTTTCCAGTCGTCGTTGAAGCGGTGCTCCAGCCGATAACCTAGGCGCAGACTTTCTGCTGTCAGCACGTCATCGCGATCAGACAGGGCGCGATCAAAGGGAATATCTGCAATGCCGTCACCGATCGCCACTAAACCAAATTCACCGGGGCGGCGATCGTTGCTGTACTCCCCTTCCAAAATCAGGTCCGTGTCCTCATCGAGATCGATCGCCAGAACCGGCGCAATAAAAAATCGCTCGATGGGGGTGTCGTAGTCTCGAATGTACTCTTCGGTGCGATACAGGGCGTTTAGACGATAGCGAACGCGCCCATCTTCGGTAAGGGGACCGGTGAAATCAATGCTGGGTTCAAGGAGGGAACGGTTGCCGCCCCGGAAGCCAAATTCGTAGCGAGGTTCCGCTAAGGGCTCCTCGGTAACCAGGTTAATCACCCCGCCCGGCTCTGCGGCCCCCACTAGAATCGATGCCGGTCCTTTTAAAACCTCCACACGCGCAACGTTTGCCAGCTCCTGGAAGCCGATGTTGTTGTTTCCGCCGTTACTGAGGCGAACGCCGTTGCGCACCACCGAAGCACTGTCGAAGCCTCGAAGGGTGTAGCGCTGCCCCCGGGGATCGTCTTCACCGGCGATCGCGCCACTGACGTTACGAAGGGCATCGTTTAGGCGAATAACACCCTGGTCTTGGAGGAGATCCTGGGTAATCACCTGGACAGATTGGGGAACGTCCAGCAGTGGAGTGTCAGTCCGAGTGCCAACACTGGCTCTGGGAGCGTAATAATCGCCTTCTTGCTCGCCAACCACACCAATTTGAATGGCATCATCATCACCACTGGTGTTAGGGTCGCCGGGGGTGACGGCTAGGGTTAGCCCCGAGGTGCCAGAGCTGACGCTGACGGTGGGGGGGGCGTCGGTGCCGGTAATGGAGAGTTGGACGCGATCGCCGGGTAGTGGGGACGCCTGAATTAAGGCAATCTCATCAGTGGGCTGGAATACTTCAAATTCAGAATCGGATAGCACCGCATTGGGAATTTCTAAGATCAGTGCATTACCCAAAACCCTAGAATTTTCCGGCTCGCCCACGGGGCCCGCTGCCGTTTCTAAGGTGACCTGTATGCCTGTGTCGGTGGACTCTACGTCAATCCCTGTGATTGTGACAACGACAGTTGCCTGGGTTAATCGGTCAATGTCACCCTGGGAGGAGCGCACGTCATCAAGGCGCTCAACGGGCGATCGCGCCAGTGCAGCATTGACTGCCAGCAAGGCACCACCGAGGGTTAGCAGTGTTAACCCACTCAACTTCGATACGGTCGGTTTCATTCTTGTTCCTCACACTCCACTGAAAAACAGCCTTAGCGGTGCGAGTAACCGTTAGAGCAACGGTTAGTTACCCCAAAGCGTCGGCCGCCAAAACCAGATCAGTGTGGACAACATAAAGGAACAACTGATTTCAAGGGAGAGATTTTGATGCCCAAACGCATTTTTTAGAACACACTTTTCCACAACACTAAATTTCAGAGGCGCTCACTGGTTGTGATTGGCGATCGCCACCTGCCCATCACCACGCCTGTTTCTGAAACACTTTGAAGTCTATACAGGAAGCCAGTTGGCCGCATAAATTCTGATAAAAAACGCCGTTCCCCTAACTGCCATAAAAGCGGTGGCGTTGCTGAATTTGAGGAGGTAGGGTGTGTTGCTTTTCACAACGCACCGTAG
>CALCTI010000454.1 GCA_937894105.1 uncultured cyanobacterium | reverse complement strand
AAGTTGCCATTAGCATCATAGGGTTGCTGTCCGTCGGTGAAATGGTGCATCGCCAGGTCCATAAGCACATTGCCCGGTCCCGTATCCCATCCGACGATCGCCGCTTCCCAGTCTTCCAAGTTGCCATACTCCTGGCGACGGGGAAGGTATGTCACATTGCCCATGCCGCCAATATTTTGCACACAGCGGGTCACCTGGTCCTGTCCCAACAAATAAGCGTCAACTCGGGACACCAGCGGCGCTCCCTGTCCCCCCAAGGCAATGTCGGCAACGCGGAAATTATCCATGGTGGGAATTTGGGTGAGATAGGCGATCGCCCCGCCCCGCCCCAGTTGGCTACTGTAGCCCAGGGGCAACTCGCCGTTAAACCAGTCCTGATTCAGGCGATCGGCGGGAAGCGGCGGGCGATGGAATACGGTTTGACCGTGGGAGCCAATTAAATCAGCACTGTGTTGCCCTTGAATACTTAAAGCCGCTTTGGCAAATTCCGTAGCAATGGCGTCGTCTAGCCTCGCCAACTCCTGGAGGCACAGGGGTTCCCCGGCACACACGTCTAAAATGCGATCGCGCAGCTCGGTTGGATAGGAGAAAGTATGCCCGGCGATCGCCTTAACGCTCAGGTCCAGGGAACCGCCTTTAATCTCCACAAGGGCGGCATCGATACCATCCACAGAGGTACCGCTGATTAATCCCACAACTTTCATAACCCTAGGCTTCTGCTCCAGCTAGTCAGCTTACGCCTTCTCTAAAGCCCCCTTAATAAGGGGGGAATCCTCCAAAACTTCAGCCGCAGCTAAAGAGTCAGGAAAAGGCGCGAACGGTAGGGATCCCCCCTCAGTGCCCCCTTATTAAGGGGAGATAATCTTGGCTTTGGGGCTTATTTCGGTAACTCAGCCACCGTATCTTCCAACACTTTTAAAACCGGTCGCGGTTGCCAGCCCAGTTGTTCTTGGGCTTTGGCGGACGTTACCCGTACGCAGCGGTCATAGATATAGTAAACCCGCTCTCGGCTAATGGGTGGCTGCCAGTTAAATAGGCGACCTACCACGTCCAAAATATTACCCAACAGACGCACCAAAAATTCCGGGGCTTCGGCGGGCGGTGCCACTCCCTGCGATCGCCCCAGGGCCGTAAACATTGCTTTGGTGCTCAAATCTCCGGCAGACAGGATATACCATTCCCCGTCGCCGCCCTTTTCCATCGCCACCAGCATCCCATCCACCAAATCATCCACGTGCACAATGCCGGTCATGCGCTTGCCCCCCGCCCATAGCCTTAGCCCACCCTTTAAAAACTGGCGCACCACAGGACCGAAATGGGGATCGCCGCCGCCAAAAATTCCCGACGGCAGCACGCTCACCACCGACAATCCCGAGCTGCCCGCCTCGTCCACCAGCTTCTGGGCTGTGTATTTGGTTTCGTCGTAGGGGGAGTCAAACCCGCGTTGTTCCCGTTCAAAGGTTTCATCCGCCACCCGCCCTTGGGTATCGCCAAATACGCCAATGGTGCTGCAATACAAAAATCGAGAAACGCCCGCTTTTTTGGCCGCCGCCAACATATTGCGGGTGCCATCCACGTTGATCCGCGCCATTTTATCGGCGTCCACAATGCCCAGCTCCACATAGGCCGCCACGTGAAAGACCCAGTCAACGCCGCCCATCGCCTCATCCAAGGCGGCGCGATCGCCCAACTCCCCATAAACCAGCTTCCCCGGTAAATCCTTCAGGCGCGATAAATCACTGGAACGGCGCACCAGAACCGTCACCTCGTCCCCCCGGTTGATCAGCGATCGCACCAAATGGGATCCCGTAAACCCGCTTGCTCCGGTTACAAATACCTTCATGGGCCCTCGCCAAAAAATTCACACTTACGGTAAAGGAGGCAGGGCAACTAGGGCAAGGCACCAGAGAGCAAGATTCTCCAAGGCTAAAGGAAAAACTATCGTCGGGAGCCACGGGTCAGCGCCGTTACGCGCATGGCTCGGCTGAAAGTATCCGGTCCCTGTAGGGGCAGAACAGGCGGCGTAATATCAATTTTCACCACATGCTCCATACGGATCACCGTGGTTTGGTCCCCCGTTTGAAATGCGATGTAAGGGCGATCCATCAGGTAGCGCAACCATTGCCCCATATCTTGGATATTTTCCGGTCGTTCCGCCGCCGATACTTGGAGCACTTCATTTGCGCCGTTGCTGTAGTGGAACGTTAAAAGGTAGCTGTCGGTATTGGCAGAGGCTTGCATAAGCTAAGGCTAATCAGCAATGAGATAACAAATAACAAACAAGCAGCAGTAAAAGTCTAAGGACCGTACAGCTTAAATTTCAAAGAGTGCTCTTTTGACTTGTGAATTGGTCTTGGGGGAATTTGTTTTTAAGTCCCATGGCAAACGATACAATCAAGAACCAAGCCCATTAAGAAAATTTACGGTTTGGTTAATAATTGGCGACGATAGTAACCCTTGAATCCCAAGCCATTTTCTTGAAGTGGAGCTATTACGTCCTCTGAGTTTTGACTTATGGGGTCTTGCCCAGTTCACCTTAAAATTTAGCCCTTTAGCACCCTTGAAAGAAGCGTCGAAAGCAGTCCCAACTGACGATTTCCAATTTGATTCAATTCCCGATGCGCTGGCGGCCCTGCGTGCGGGCCAAGTCATCGTAGTTGTCGATGATGAAAATCGTGAAAACGAAGGGGATTTAATTTGTGCCGCTCAGCATACAACGCCTGATTTGATTAATTTTATGGCGGTGGAGGCTCGGGGGCTGATTTGTTTGGCTATGCAGGGGAGTCGCCTGGACGAGCTGGATTTGCCGTTGATGGTGAACCGGAACACTGATAGCAATCAAACGGCGTTTACGGTAAGCATTGATGCCGGCCCCAATTGGGGGGTGACCACGGGAATTTCAGCGGAGGATCGGGCGGCAACGATCCAGGCGGCCATTAATCCGAAGACGGTGCCGGAGGATTTGCGGCGACCGGGGCATATTTTTCCCCTGCGGTCGAAAGATGGCGGCGTGCTGAAGCGGGCCGGGCATACGGAAGCGGCGGTGGATTTAATGCGGTTGGCGGGGCTGTATCCGGCAGGGGTCATTTGCGAAATTCAAAACCCTGATGGATCCATGGCGCGGTTGCCTCAGCTCTTTGAGTATGCGGAGCAGCACGGGCTGAAGATGATTTCCATTGCTGATTTGATCAGCTACTGCCTGGAATACGAGCGGTTTGTAGCGCGCGAGGCGGTGACCAAGTTGCCTAGCGAGTTTGGGCAGTTTATGGTGTACGGCTATCGCAATCAGATGGATGGATCGGAGCATGTGGCGATCGTAAAGGGGGATCCGGAGAATTTTCGCGATCGCCCCATCCTGGTACGCATGCACTCGGAATGTTTAACGGGCGACGCCCTAGGCTCTCTGCGGTGTGACTGTCGGATGCAGCTCCAGGCGGCGGTAAAAATGTTGTATAATGCGTGCGAAGGGGTGATTGTTTACCTGCGCCAGGAAGGCCGTGGTATTGGGCTGGTCAATAAACTCAAGGCCTATTCTCTTCAGGATTTGGGGCTGGATACGGTGGAAGCGAACGAGCGATTGGGCTTCCCGGCGGACCTGCGAAATTATGGTATTGGGGCGCAAATTCTTAATGATTTAGGCGTCAATCAAGTGCGTCTGATTACCAATAATCCTCGAAAAATTGCCGGCATTAAAGGGTATGGGCTGAGCTTAGCGGAGCGGGTACCGTTGTTAATTGAGGCGAATCCTTTTAACGATATTTATTTATCCACAAAGGCTAAAAAACTGGGTCACATGCTGTTGCAAACCTATTTGGTCTCTGTTGGCATTGTGTGGAGTGATCATGCGGATATTACCCACGGTTACGATCGCCTAGAACGGCTGCGTGAACTGGCCCGTTCTCAGCATTTATTAGTACGGGAGGAGGCCAGACCGGTGGCAAAAGCGTTATTTACAGCCCCCGATTTAGACTTACTGATTCATTTAGGGTTCGATCAGCCCAATCTCACCATGTCTGGTTGGTATCGGGAGCCGGGACATCCTTATTTAGAGGCGATCGCCACGTTATTAGACACGATCACCGAGTGGAAAGAGGTGGACTGTATTGAGTTTCTATTTAGTGAAGGTAAGGATCCCTGCTCCGGATTACAAGCAAAATTAGATCGACAGGTGCATTCTTTAGATGAAATTCCACCGTCTAAATTGTGCGCCGACATTGATACGCAAATGCTCTACGTTTTAAAGCGTTAAATTATTAAAGCGTTAAATTACTAAAGCGTTAAACCACGACGGCAAATGATAGTTAATGCCGGCAGTTACTCCCAATCCCTGCCCTGTCCCTGTGGCGATCTACAGAACTTTGGGCGGTGTTGCCTACCTTATTTACAGGGAACATTACCGGCGCCAACGGCGGAAACGTTGATGCGATCGCGGTACAGCGCCTACTACACAAAAAACGTTGATTACCTACTGAAAACTCAGCACCCAAAGCATCGAAAATTCAACAGTCGTCAGGAAGTGGCTAAAACCGCAAACTCAACCACATGGGCAGGATTGACCATTGTGGACCGTAAAAAAGGGCAGGTGAAGGACACAACGGGGATCGTTGAATTTATTGCGCTGTATCGAATTGGCGATGGACTTTCTCAGCTTCATGAGCGATCGCGATTTCAAAAAGAAGGACGCCAATGGTACTACCTAGACGGCGATCTTTTGCCCCCTTATCAACCGAAACGGAGTGAACCTTGCTGGTGCAAAAGTGGTAAAAAATTCAAGCATTGTCATGGCAAAAAGTAGCGTTTAGGAATTGGCCAATCGATCTTCACGATAGGCTGCGTGGACGGCTTTGACGTTGTACCAATTCAGGAAAATCCGGGCAATTTCCAACGCTAACTGGGGACGATTTCGATCAATTAACCATTGTAAAAGCGGTCCTAGAGTTTTCTCATTGAGCCAGCCTCCCAGGGACAAAACACCCCATAAAACTCGGTGGATCCAGGTCATTTGAATCATTAGTTTTACGTCAAAGGTGGGGTGTTTTTTATAGAAAACCACGCCCATTTTTCCTCGCTCAATTTCCTGCTGAATCAGCTTAGGGACCTGCTCCAAACTAAACGCAGGATGCCAATGGTAACCAACGGCTTTAGGCGCAGGGATTAGCCTTAAATCAAACTTTTTAAGCCGTACGCCCAGCTCTAAATCTTCCCAGCCGTAAAGCTGAAACTGTAAGTCAAATAATCCCGCTTCCTCGAGCCAGTGCCGGGCGATCGCCACATTTCCCGTGGCAAAATATGCCCGCGACTTATCGGTCACCTTAAACGGCTCGGACCAGGGATCGTCAAAATTTGCCGTATTCACCACGCGACCGTAGGTAAAACAGCGATCGCTACCCAGCTCTTCGTACCCCTTTTCTAGAGCCGCGCTATGTTCTGCCAAAAACGAATCGGTGACCACCAAATCGCTGTCGATAAAAATAATTAAGTCACCCTTCGCCACCTCAACCCCAAAATTTCTGGCCGCCGCTGGACCTTGGTGATTACGCTCAAATAGTTTGACGTGGCACAGGCGACTTTCCGACGCTTTTAACCAGGAAATGGTGTCATCGGTGGAACCATCATCCACCAAAATCACCTCATAATTCTCAATCAGCGCCCCCTGAGGCAGCGCCTGAGACTCCAGCGCCGTCAAGCATTTCTCCAGGATGGGGCGACGATTATAGGTGGGGATAACAATGCTGCAAAACACGGCGGTAGTTGGGGAAAGCGGTGGAAAAGCGATTTTGAAAAGTCACCTTAACAGGACTGACGCAAAATGGGCATGCCCTCATCCCCCAGCCCTTTCTCCCCTGGGAGAAGGGGAGCACAACCGTTGACGATAAAGTGAATAAAGTCCGGAAGCCCCTCGCCTTTACGGAGAGGGATTGGGGTGAGGGCGACGGCAATTTTGCGTAAGTCTTGCTCAAAAAGCCACTCTAACGTAGCGGATAAGCTGGGTAGAATCGAACCGGTAAACACGGCAAAATCACGACAAAATACGAACGGCGAGGAATCCTATGGCAACGCAGGTGGGAATTAAGGTAGATGCAAACCCCAGCGAGGCAACGCTGTCGGAGTTGGGGGTATTGGGTTGGGGGACTTGGACGAAGGAGGTGTCGGAATTTCCCTGGACTTATGGAGAGGCGGAAACGTGCTACTTCCTGGAGGGGGAGGTAGCGGTGACGCCGGAGGGGGGCGAGCCGGTGACCGTGGGGAAAGGACAGTTGGTCACCTTTCCGGCGGGAATGTCCTGTACCTGGGCGGTGACCCAGCCGGTGCGCAAACATTACAAGTTTGGTTAAAGATTGGTTAGGAGTTGATTGGGAGCTGGTTAGGACTATGACCCGTAAAGCGGTGCAGAGGAATCGAGGGGCGATCGCCTCCCTAACAGGGGCAGCACTATGCCCATGGCTGCTGGTTAGTTGCACCGTTCCCGACCACGACACCGACCTAAATCCCGCCAACTCCCCCAGCGTCTCCCCGTCGGCGGAGACCCAAGTCTATATCAGCGCCTGTGATGCGGTGACGTTGCAAGAGGGCAGGCTAACGGCGGACCAGGTAGAGCGATCGCGCGTCACCCAAGCGGCAGATTTCCAGGGAAATCCGCTTATCGCGACGGCGGTGGTGGTCCATGAAATTGAGCGAGACCAAGATCGAAACGGAATTGCGGTGCGGGGGCAGCTCCAGCCCGTTCAGCAATGGCCGCCTAATCCAGCCGTAACGTTACCGGTGGACCAGGTGGAGCTATTGGTGTGCTTGGAGGAAGATCGTACGGCAGAGGCGGTGGAAAATTGTCTCTATGAGCGCGATCGCAACACTTTAATTACCCACAATAATGACGCCCGTGCCTATTTAGTTGAGGCGAAAACTCTCAAGCTAATTGATACCTATCAATTTGATAAACCTGCTCCAAGCTGTCCTGTTGATCATCCGTTTCAGGAAAGCTTTCGCACTGAAAAGCTGGAAGGTCCAGCCCTGAATGATGAAGAAATTCAAGATTGGATTAATCGCTTGGATTAGCTGGGGCGTTGCATTTTACGCACCCTACACTTCAATCTAGAAACTTATAGCCCACTCCCACAACAGTGGTAACAAAGCCTGGTTGACTCGGATTGAGTTCAATCTTTTTACGCAGTCGAGCCACGTGAGTATCCACAACGCGTTCGTCACCAAAGAAATCATCACCCCAAAGTTTGTCGATTAATTGATCACGAGTCCAAACGCGATTTGGGTAGCTTAAAAACGCCGCTAATAATTTAAATTCGAGGGCAGTTAGGTTGAGTAATTCCCAATTTTCAGACTTGGTTTTAGATGTGATTTTTTGGTGGGCTTCGTGGCGGTCTAGGTCGATTTTAAAATGTGGAGTTTCGTAGGTCGGTGGGGGAACTGGATTGGATGCTGACGCCGTGGGACCTCGGAGCGATCGCCGCAACAGAGCCCGAACCCGCGCCACCAACTCCCTCGGGCTAAACGGCTTAACCAGGTAATCATCTGCCCCTGTGGACAGCCCAATAATCCGATCCAACTCCTCCCCCCGCGCCGTCAACATCAAAATAAACGGATCCACCGGCCCCGGCTGCTGACGAATCCGCGCGCACACCTCCCGCCCGTCCAGCCCCGGCAACATCCAATCCACCACGATCGCCACCGGCAGCCCG
>CALCTI010000453.1 GCA_937894105.1 uncultured cyanobacterium | reverse complement strand
AGCCAGCCTGAAACTAGCAATATTCAGGATGCGTCGCGATCGCCCACCGCCCTGGGCGACGTTAGGGATCCGTGGCTTCAGGCGGCGGGACAGTGGATTCAGGAACTTGGGATGGATCAAACCGGCAGTGCGGTCCCCCTATCCACGGTGCTATCGGTGGAAAACGGTGAGTCACTGCTGGTGCAAAAGCTGCCTCTGATGAACCAACGGGGTATGAACTGGCAGTTGGTGGTGATTGCACCGGAAGCGGATTTTCGCCAGGGTCTCAGTGAAACCAATCGCGATACGGTGCTGTTGACCCTGGGGGCGATCGCCCTGGCCTTGGTCAGCAGCGCCTGGTTGGCAAAGCGCTTGGCACGCCCTATCCAACAGGTTAGTGAGGCGGCCGAAGCGATCGCCAGCGGAGATTTAGACGTGGCAGTGTCCCCCAGTAGGGTTACGGAAGCCAACACCCTCACCCGTGCCTTTAACCGCATGGCAGTGCAGTTGCTCCATTCCTTTAAAGCATGGGAAGAGGCCAACCAACATTTAGAAGACACGGTCAGTCGACGGACGGCAGCGGTGGGCCAGTCCGAGGAAAAATTTGCCAAGATGTTTCGTTCCAACCCTAACCCCATCGTGATCAGCACCTTTGGCGACGGGCGAATCCTGGACGCGAATGACTGCTTTTTCGAAATTTTGCAGTACCATCCCCAGGAAGTGGTGGGAAAAACGGCCCAAGAGCTCAACCTTTGGCTCCACTGGTCCCAGCGAGAGGCGATCGTCACGGATCTAGAACAGTATGGCGTGGTGCGCAGCCGAGAAATTGTATTCCGTAGCCGCTGGGGAGACCATCATATTTTGCTCGTGTCTGCGGAAATGGCCACCTTAGACAATCAACCGTGTATATTGTGGTCCGGCAACGATATAACCGAGCAGAAGCAAAATAAGTCGAATCTTCGGGAAAAAGAAGAGTATTTGCGGTCAATTTTGGACAGCATTCCCCAGCACGTGTTTTGGAAAGATATTGACTTAAATTTCCTAGGCTGTAACCGTAACTGGGCGGAGGCCTCAGGATTAAGCGACCCGGCAGAGGTGATCGGAAAAACCGACTATGACCTCATCGCCGACAAAAATGCAGCGGCGGCGTTTCGTTTACAAGACCGCAATATTATCGACACGGGCGAGCCCCTGTGGCACCAGGTCGCCCCTAAGCAAAGAGCCGGTCCCAACGGAGAAACTCGGTGGCTTGACATTAGCAAGGTGCCCATCACAGGAGACAACGGCGATGTGATTGGGCTGCTGGGGGTCATTGACGACATTACCTTGCGAAAACAGGCGGAGGAGGCGCTGAAGCTAGAAAAAGAGCGCTCAGAGCAGCTATTGCTCAATATTTTGCCCCAGGCGATCGCCACCCAACTCAAACAGTCCGCCTCCCTGGATAACCCCGCCGCCGACCATCAGCCCATCGCCAGCAACTATGAATCCGTGAGCATCCTATTCGCCGACATTGTGGGTTTTACGGGACTATCTGCCCAGTTAACCCCCATTGAGCTAGTAACGTGGTTGAACCGACTGTTTTCTGAGTTTGATCGCCTAGCGGCACAGTATAATCTGGAAAAGATTAAGACCATTGGAGATGCCTACATGGTGGCGGCAGGGCTGCCAACGCCCATTGATCAGCCAGCGGCGGCGATCGCCCACATGGCCCTAGAAATGCGCGACACCATCGAAACCCTAGAGCCAGAGTTTATTGCCAAATTCAACTGCCCCCTAGAGATTCGCATCGGCATTAACAGCGGTCCCGTTGTGGCCGGTGTTATCGGCATCAAAAAGTTTATCTACGATCTGTGGGGAGACACCGTCAACATCGCCAGTCGCATGGAATCCCACGGCGAGCCGGGACAAATTCAAGTCACCGAAGCCACCTATCAGCAGATTTCCCAGCAATTCCACCTTCAATACCGAGGAGAAATCGACGTCAAGGGACGAGGAGCAATGAAAACCTATTGGCTCCTGGATCGGTGATCGCCCCCTACACCACCCACAGAACCCCCTCCAGAAGGAAATCTGCCGCTTCCAAGCCCCGACGCCCCCCAACGAACAAATCAATACCTAGCGCCACAACAAACAATATTTAACAAAGCTCTTTAATAACTTGTAACGAACAAACCCACAGGACCATTGTATAAAGAATGAAGCTGAGGAACTATAGCAAGCAAAATTTAGCGGCACGGCACGATTCAGAGGTTCATCACACTTCTCATAAATACTGAGCAGTCTCTCAGATTAAAGGGCTCAGGGTCGATCCTGCCTTACTGCTTCAGCCAGTGATCAACCTCTATGGGGCGTGCGTCTGCAATCGCTAGCGGTTTGTTTCATATCCTTACGCAATGCACTGTTACCGTGCGCAAGGCAGCGTTTGTGTTGTCTAAATTAAGATAAAACCACAACCGAAATTCGACCCATCCTAATAACAGGAGACTAATTTACATGTATGACGCATTTGCAAAGGTTGTATCTCAAGCCGATGCCCGTGGCGATTTTCTAAGCGATTCTCAGTTCTCTGCTCTGAGCGCCATGGTGAGCGACAGCAACAAGCGCTTAGACACCGTCAACCGTCTAACCAGCAACGCTTCTACCATTGTTGCCGAAGCAGCTCGTAGCTTGTTTGCTGACCAGCCCCAGCTAATTCAGCCCGGCGGCAACGCTTACACCAGCCGTCGCATGGCTGCCTGCTTGCGCGATATGGAAATCATCCTACGCTACGTTACCTACTCGATCTTGGCGGGTGACGCGAGTGTTCTAGATGATCGTTGTCTAAATGGCTTGCGTGAGACCTATTTAGCTTTGGGAACTCCCGGTGCTTCCGTTGCCGCTGGTGTTCAGAACATGAAAGCAGCAGCCCTGAAGATCGCTGGCGATACCAACGGCATTACTTCTGGTGATTGCAGCGCCATTATGTCTGAGGTTTCTGGCTACTTCGACCGCGCTGCTAATGCGGTGGTTTAAGAAACCCTGGCACTGCTGACTTTAGACGTTTGGACATTACTTAGAGATTCACTAGATTCATGAAGACCCCTATTACTGAAGCGATTTCCGCTGCTGATTCCCAAGGTCGCTTCCTAAGCAACACTGAGCTACAGGCTGCCTTTGGTCGTTTTGATCGTGCCCAGGCTTGCTTGGATGCGGCGAAGACTTTGACCGGCAAGAAAGATGCTTTGATCCAAGGCGCAACTCAAGCTGTTTACAGCAAGTTCCCTTACACCACCACCATGGCTGGTCCTAACTACGCTTCCACCGAAGTGGGTAAGCAAAAGTGTGCTCGCGACGTGGGCTACTACCTACGCATGGTGACCTACTGCCTAATCGCTGGTGGTACCGGTCCTATGGATGACTACCTATTGGCTGGTTTGGCTGAAATCAACCAAACTTTTGAGCTATCTCCTAGCTGGTACGTAGAAGCTTTGAAGTACATCAAGTCAAACCATGGCTTGAGCGGTCAGGCTGCCACTGAAGCTAACAACTACTTCGACTACGCCATTAACGCTTTGGTGTAATTTGAGTGGTTTCCCGGAGAGTAACCGTGCTGATTAAGTTTATTAGCCTTTAGGGTTTTTGGACTTATCTGTTGGCTCCTTTCCGGGAGCTTTTTTTTGCGTTTTTTTCCCTACGCTTCTGATGGCGTGAGTTCGACGGATAAAACGAAGCGGAAGTTATAGCTGAACAAGGGATTTATATCAAGTCCGGATAATGAGTGGTGAATTCCTTGAACGCTCTCATCTGTAACTTGACGGTAGGGTGCCTGCCAACGCACCGAATCAGAAATCAAACATCCTGCGGTGCGTTCCAACGCACCCTACCGTCAAGTTACATCTGCTTCAACAAAGGGCTCTGTCAGGGGGTGCGATCGCTTTGCTTAGTATTTTCGCCTCAGTATCAGAGGGAGGATCGATAGGATGACTAAGGCGCTGATGGCGATCGCAAAGGGCGCCGGATTTCCCCCAGACAGCATCCTGGCACCCGAACTGCCGGTCCAGGTATAAAGTGCGGTTCCAGGAATAATGCCGAAAAAGGTTCCTATGGCATAGGTTCGCAGGGAAATGGGTGTTAGTCCAAATAGAAAATTTGCCACGTTAAAGGGTGACACAGGCGCAAACCGTACCGCCAGCACGACTGCCAATGGCGATCGCTCTAACCGCTGATTTAACCGTTGCAGTCGTGACGAATGTCCCCAGCGTTTCATAATGGAATCGCGTAGTAATGTTCGGGCTAGGGCAAAAGCAGCGATCGCCCCTAGTGTGGCGCCAATCACCGACCAAAGAGTGCCGTAGAATACGCCGAACACAACGCCCCCCGCCAGCACCAGCACGGTCCCAGGCACGCCCACCGCCGTCGCTACAATATGGGCACCAATAAACCCCAGCACTGACCATGGTCCCAAGGTTTCCAGCCAGCACACCACTTCGTCGCGGTTAAAGAGAAGGTGCCACGATGGATGGCAATATAGGGCGATCGCCAAAGCAATCCCCAAACCGCCAAAGAGGGCGATCGCCCCCCATCGCCCCCTTCTTGAGCCCGTCGCTGTCTTGCTAGCGGACCTCACCCATTTATCCGAAATTTTCTTGACTGCAATTGCCCTAATAGGTTTGTGTGGATGCCTGGGGCAACTCTAGGATAATGCCAATACGAAACAAGCCGAAAGCCGCATTCTGCCCTTGCTGACTCAACATCGCTTCGAGCGAGATTGGGGCATCTTAGGGATTTTGAAGGCTCAAAACATTCCTATCAAAACACTCCTGTCCCGTACTCGAATTAGGTTAGGGAACCACCGCAGCTAGACCCACAGCCAGCGGTGCAACCATAACAATAATCGTCCGTTTGCACCGTCGGAATCAAGTCCAAACTCCCCGCCGCCAGAAAATCCGCCACCTTCAGCGCATTTCCAGCGGCATCCCGCGCCGGCATATCCTCCATCTGCGTAAAATCGCAATCAAACACATTGCCGTGATAATCCACCGACAGTTGACTGCGACACATCAGCCCTGGCACCGTCGCGCCGTTGAAGTTATCCGATAAAAACCGCAAATAGGGATTCAGCAAACCACTGCGCTCAAAAAACCGCTTACTGCGCCCCACCGGTAAATTTGTAATCGCATAAAGCTGATTAAAAACAATCCCAAAATTCTCTTTCAGGTACTTCTTATAAGCCGCCTGCAAGCCCACCTGATCAGGCGTCAAAGAAAAATCCTCCGACATGGGAAACGGCGGATTGTAAACCAAATCAATATTTAAATTCGGATCAGACCCATACCCCAACCGATTCAACCACTGGAGCGCTTTGATGGAATCATCAAAAACCCCATGCCCGCGCATTTTATCCACGTTGTCCTGTAGATAACAGGGCAGGGAGGCCACCACATGGGCTTGATGCTTCGCAAAATAGTCCGGCAAATCCCCAAAGCCGTCCACAAAATAAATGGTCAAATTGGATCGCACAATTACCTTTTTTCCTCGCCGTCGAGCGGCTTCCAGAATCGGGCGAAACCCATAGTTCATTTCCGGCGCACCACCGGTCACATCCACCGTTTGAATTTGGTCAAACTGCTCAATTAGCTCCACCAACTGGTCGCAGGCATCTTCCGATAGCTCCTCAGTTCGCCGGGGCCCCGCCTCCACATGGCAGTGGGCGCAAGCCAGATTACACTTGCGTCCTAGGTTGATTTGCAAAGTGGTGATCGGGACCTTGGTTAAAGGGCCGTTTAACCGCTCCGCAAAGGAGGGAATCGTGCAGGACTTAGGTGCTTGAACTGCTGAAGTGACCATAGGTATAGACAGATTGATGCCCTAGCAAAAGTTGTTGATCCCCAGCTTAGTAGAATCTAAAAAAAACGTGGGCGACTCTGCGGGATCATTCGCCACATCAGCGGATTTATTTTTTGGCTTAAGCCAGCTCAATTTGGGAATCGTCGCCAATCATAAAGCGCAGGGCTTTGGGGCGTTGGGGGGCTGCGGTTAGCTTGGCTCGCTGTCCCACCACGCTGTCTACAATGCGCTGGTTAAGCCCGTCAATCACTGCCCCCTGCAAAATTACGCTATGGTCCAGGTCCACGTCCACCAGTCGCGCGTCGTCGGCAATGCTGGTGTAGGGACCGATATAACAATTTTCTAGCTGGCAGTTTTCGCCAATGACCACCGGTCCGCGCACGGTGGAATTTTTCAGGGTGGACCCGGCTCCAATTTCAACGCGACCAATCACTTGGCTGCGATCGTCTAAGGTTCCTAGGTTCTCTTTGCCTAGGGTGGTGTCTAAAATGACCCGATTTGCTTCCAGTAGGTCGTCCTTTTTACCCGTATCTAACCACCAGCCGTCCAGTAGGCTAGAATCCACTAGCTTGTCCGTGTCGATTAGCTTTTGAATGGCGTCGGTGATTTCTAGCTCCCCTCGAGCTGATGGATTGATGGCAGCGATCGCCTCATGAATGGCGGGTCCGAAGAAGTAAATTCCCACCAAAGCCAAATTTGACGGCGGATCCTTGGGCTTTTCGACCAGTTTCAACACCCGCCCTGATTCGTCCACCGTAGCCACCCCAAAGGCGCTGGGATTGTCTACCCGCCGCAACAAAATACAGCTGTCGAAATGCTGCTCCTTGAAGGGTTCTAAAAATCGGCTCAAATCGGCCTGAATAACGTTGTCCCCCAGATACATCACAAAGGGATCGTCTTGTAAAAACGGTCGCGCCACTTTAACGGCGTGGGCTAAACCGGCGGGCTCGTCCTGGAGAATGTAGGTAATTTGGGCTCCAAATTGTGCCCCGTCGCCGGTTTTATCGCGAATTTCTCCGCCGGTTTCTGGGCTAATAATAATGCCAATATCGGTGATGCCCGCTGCCACTAGGCGCTCAATGCCGTACCACAGGATGGGTTTGTTGGCCACCGGCACCAGCTGTTTAGCTCCCGTGTAAGTCAGCGGGCGCAGTCGGGTGCCGCGTCCACCAGACAAAATTAGTGCTTTCATAGAACGGCTCCTTGGGGGTTGGGACGGGTTAGTGGGGAGGGGTTGCTCAGGGCAAGCTGGGTTGTCGAACGGTGTGACTGAGACGATGTTACTGGGACGACAGCTTAGGCACGTACTCGGTCAGCATTTTTCGTAAGCCTTGACGCCAGTGGGGGGCCGGGTGTCCCAGCTTGGCGGCGATTTTTTTCCCCGCCAGCACGGAATAGGACGGGCGTTGGGCGGGGGTGGGATAGTCAGCAGTGGTAATGGGGACAACTGTTTCAATGGCGAGGTCGACTCCTAGGGCTTTGGCTTCTTCGAAAATGGCGATCGCAAAGTCGTACCAGCTTGCCGCACCGCTGTTGGTGTAATGGTAGGTGCCTGCCAGGTCTTCGCTGCGCTGGGGAATGAGCTGGGCGATCGCCGCCGCCAGATCCCCGGTCCAGGTGGGGCTACCGATTTGGTCCGCCACCACTCGCAGTTCCGGGCGATCGCCCCCCAACCGGAGCATTGTTTTTACAAAATTCCCGGTGCCGCCGGTGCCATACACCCAGGCGGTGCGAATAATGGCGCTGTGGTTGGGAGCCGTTTGGGCGATCGCCTGCTCCCCTGCTAGCTTCGAGCGTCCGTATTCTCCCAGGGGATCAGTGGGGTCCGTTTCTCGATAGGGACGACCTTGGCTGCCGTTAAATACATAGTCGGTGGAAACGTGAAAAAGGAAGCCCTGGCGATCGCGGGCAACCTGCCCCAAAATTCCAGGTGCTTCGCCATTAACCGCTTGGGCTAATGCACCCTCATTTTCCGCCTTATCCACCGCCGTATAGGCCGCCGCGTTCACAATTACATCAGGCTCCAGCTCCGCCACCTGGTCATAAAGGACGGCGGTATTGGCTAAATCCACCACGGTGCGATCGGCAGCAATAACCTCTCCTAGCGGTGCCAGCACAGGCTGTAATTCCTGACCTAGCTGTCCCTTAGCTCCGGTTAATAAAATTCGCATGTTGGGAGGCGCTACACGGCGGCGGCAACTTTATAGTCAAATAAGTCAGCTTCGGCGAGGGGTTTACCCACTTTGTCTTTCTTCGACAGTTGCACGTCCCCATCAAAGCCCCAATTAATCCCGATTTCGGGATCGTTCCAAAGAATGGAGCGTTCGTGGGCGGGGGCGTAATAGTCAGTGGTTTTGTAAAGCACCTCGGCGGTGTCGGAATACACCACAAACCCATGGGCGAACCCGGCGGGCACCCAAAGCTGATGCTTATTGGCAGCGCTGAGCACGGCTCCCACCCATTGTCCAAAGGTGGGTGACCTTTTGCGGATATCTACCGCCACATCAAAAATCTCCCCGGCAGCCGCTCGCACTAATTTTCCCTGGGGCTGTTGGATTTGATAGTGTAGCCCTCGCAGGACTCCCTTGGTGGAGCGGGAATGGTTGTCCTGAACAAAATTATCGGTGACACCCGTTTGGTCAGCGAACGTTTTCTGATTAAAACTTTCAAAGAAAAAGCCGCGATCATCACCGAACACCTTCGGCTCAATTAACAGCACTTCAGGAATTGCCGTAGCGGTTATTTGCATAGGGCTAGATCCAACCAGGATAGGGCGTCAAAAACGAGTCGAGCCTACCACGGATTGGCGATCAACCCCCAGCAGCCACACAGCCCAACGGGAGTCCAGAGGGACTAGCCCCATTGGTAGG
>CALCTI010000452.1 GCA_937894105.1 uncultured cyanobacterium | reverse complement strand
TGCGATGGGTGCGTGGCGTACCCACTTCTAATAAGTCAATGGCGTCTCGAAGATTGGGGATTACCGGAGATAGGCGATCACAAATTTGGTAAGCAATTTCCAGCTTTTTATCCTTATATTCTTTGCCCCTGATCCCGTCCCAATCTTCCACCCAAGCTGGGGTAAAAGCATGGATAATATGTCGCCCTTCGGGGGCTAAATCGGGATCCAAAAGGGTAGGAATAGACACAAATAGGGTGCCGTAAGGATCTTCCAATTTTTGCCAATTGTCCAGCAGAATATGGTGGCATTCAGTGCCCTTTGGCAGTGCCTTAGCGTCAATTCCCATATGTAAACTGAAGAAACTGGGAGATTTTTTGTACCGAGTCTTCCAGCGCTTTTCTGAATTGTGTAACGGGCGATCGCCCCAAAGCTTATCAAATGTATCCCAGCGAGTAGCATTAGAAATGACCCGCTTGCCTTTAATTTCTTTCCCATTAGACAACTTAACGCCAACAGCCTTGCCGTTCTCCGTCAAAATTTTCGTCACATTAGCTCGATAAAGAATTTTTCCCCCGTAATTTTCGAGCCCTTCCACCAGCTTTTGGGCAATTTTTACCACACCTCCTTTGGGATAGTTAATGCCACCGTAATGGCGATCGCTAAACACCATTCCCCCATTAATTGCTGGGGTTAAATTTGCCGGCACCACCGACCAGCAGTAACACTCCATATCGATAAATTGCAGCAGCGTAGAATCGGAAATATATCGCCGAGCAATATCACCCACATTTTGAGGTAAATACTTCACTAATCCCAAACAAGCAAAGGGATGCTGAAAGAAAACCCGCGCCAAATAACGCGGCTCCTCTAGAGACAGCAGCTCCATCGCGTTCAAACAATTGAAAATTTTCCAACATTCATCATAAAACTGACGAATTCCCTCCTTTTCATGGGGGAACTTTCCAGTTAATTCCTGAATAAAATCCTCATATTCCTTATGCACTTTCAGATCTAAATCATCGGGCAAATGGTAGTGAATTTGCACCGGATCGGGAATGGTTTCGATTGCCATATCCACATCATTGAGAGCACGGGTCAATAAATTTGTGGTGCCTTCGGTACCAAAGCCAAAAATCATCGACGCGCCCACATCAAACCGATATCCTTGGCGGTCAAAATATCCAGCGCTGCCCCCTGGGATCACATAGCGCTCCAGCACCACCACTTTCGCTCCTTTCGCCACCAACTGGGTCGCCGTCACCAGCCCCCCCATACCAGACCCAACAATTACTGCGTCCCATTCCTGCTGGGCGATCGCCTCAGAGGTCACTTTTTTCGTCGCTGCCGTTGTTTGCGCCACGTTTCCTGCCGTACTTTGCCCTATGGTTACCGATTCGAGCTGTCAAACCCGCCAGTAAATTAGTGTAGCGCCCCGTGGATGGGGCCGCTTAGCAAAGTCAAACGCCATCAAAAACTAACGATAAACAGTCCTCTCCCATAAAACAGATTGCTACCCAGGGGCAGAGGTTTTTAGATGGGAATTTTAAGGGTGCAAATTATCGCAGCAGCTTAGAAGGATTTAAATGTCAAACATTAAATAAATCAAAACAAAAAGGTTTGACTCGGCTTTTTGTTTAATCAATATTTAACTTTTTAACGTCCTTTGATCGTTCATGTAAAGAAGCTTCGCCCAACTATAACAGCGATGTTATTTATCACCGAAAAAATGTCTTTGCCCGTTCCATTTCAATGATCCCTAAGCTATGTTGACAAACATAGGGATATCTTCACGGACTCCATGAAATACGCGAGCGATCTCGTTTATTTTATTTACTTTTTCGTAACAATTTCGAGAAGTTATTCCATTACCCGTTGTTTTTAACCAGCAATTTTATGTTGGTTTAACGTTGCAGGTGACTATTGACTATGGCAGATTCCAGCCTCAATGCAACTCCCTATGTAGCCCAAGCATCCGCCCCGCATTCTGGTGCGAAGCCGTCAGAAACAATAGACAGTACGAATTTTGAATTAGTTGTCCAGTCTCGCTTGAGGTGGGTCGCTTTTAAATTGGCGATCGCTACCTGGTTGCTAATGGCAATTGGTAGCGCTACTCGAGTAGCTAATGCGGGCTTAGCCTGTCCTGATTGGCCCCTTTGCTATGGGCGATTATTGCCCTGGCAGCAAATGAACTTACAGGTATTTTTAGAGTGGTTCCATCGCCTTGATGCTGGGCTTCTAGTATTAGGAACGACTGGCATGGTGGGTTACGCTGCCCTGCGAAAACAGTGGTTGCCGAAGTGGGTTTTGCCGTTGGTTATTGTGTCGTGGTTTACGCTGATCTCTCAGGCAATTATGGGAGGTCTGAAGGTAACCAAACTATTGCGGTTTGATATTGTTACCACCCATTTGGGAACAGCTCTTGCCTTTTTTGTGATGATGCTGGTTTTAAGCACTGGATTATTGCCGCCTCAAGGGGTAGGTCAATCGCGATCGCTCAAAGCGTTATCAATTATTGCGGCGATCGCCATTTATGGACAAAGCTTAGCTGGCGCATTGGTAGGGTCTCAATGGGCCCTTCATCGGTGTTTAAACCTGCAACAACTGTGTGGATTTATGAACGGTCATTTATGGGGAATAATTCCTGCCGTTGGATTTCCTTTGATCACCATTGTAATTGCCTGGAAAACTCCGGCGCTACATCTCCAATGTCGCAGGTTAGTTAATGGGGCTGCGATTTTATTGGGATTGCAACTGTTAGTTGGCTACGGTACTTTTCGTCTTCATTTACAGGTGGAACCCCTTACCGTTTTGCATCAGGCGATCGCCGCAGCCTTGCTTGGAACCCTTGTGGCTTTTGCCAGTTTAGTTTGTCGAGACAATACGGTCTCTGCCTAAAATCAAATCTCTAATCAAGGTTCTAAATAAAGACTTTCTAGATAAAAGTTTAGCGAGTACTTAATTGCCCCTCCAAACTAAAAGTCACTTTCGTCTTTATTGACCCGTTTTTAATTTCATTTCTCTAGTCCTCTCGCGGCAATTCTTATGCAAGAGCTTATTACAACATCCCAATGGTCAGAGACAACCAAGCATCACGATAATCTATGGCAAGTTTTTAACAGCTATATTCAGCTGACCAAGCCTCGCATTATTGTTTTGCTATTAGTAACAACTTTGGCAGGAGTCTTTGTAGCTAGCGAGGGACATGTTGATCCGGTAATTTTGACCGTTTCCCTTGTGGGTGGAACCTTCGCCTCGGCGTCAGCAAACACCATGAATTGCCTTTATGATCGCGATATTGATTGGCAAATGGAGCGCACCCGCGATCGCCCCCTTCCCTCAGGACGGATTCAGCCCCGGGACGCCTTGGTATTTGCGATCGTCCTTGCCGTGTCTTCCTTCAGCTTGCTAACCATATTTGCCAATGTGCTAGCCGCCAGCCTGGCAATGTCAGGAATAGTCTTTTACGTCCTGATTTACACCCATTTTCTAAAGCGCCACAGCAGCCAAAATATCGTCATTGGCGGTGCGGCCGGATCCATTCCTCCCTTAGTCGGCTGGGCGGCAGTTACTGGGGAGCTGTCCTGGGCTCCGTGGATCATGTTCTGGATCATCTTTATTTGGACGCCCCCCCACTTTTGGGCATTGGCACTCAATATCAAAGATGACTACGCCAGCGTTGGCGTTCCCATGTTACCCGTGGTGCGCGGTGCCGAGGAAACCGCCCGACAAATTTGGTGGTACGCCATTGTTCTTGTACCGTTTTCCCTGTTACTTGTTGTTCCCCTGGGCGTTTCCGGCTGGCTATATGCAACCCTTGCCCTAGTGCTGGGCGAGCGTCTCCTGCAAAAATGCTGGTTATTATTACAAGATCCAGAGGACCAACAGCGGGCGCGATCGCTCTTTAAATTCTCGATCATTTACATGATGCTTCTGGCAGTTGGCATGGCAATTGACAGCCTTCCCGTTGTTCAGCATTTGCTAGATGCACCTTTGGCAGCGCTCCAAAGCGCACTATAGGTTCTCAAAAAAGCTTTTGTATTGTTTCTCGATCCGGATCAGGACATTCCAAGGATGGCTAAACTCGCCGTTCACGAGCTGTTTCACGAACCGTCAGCAAAGCCAATAGTATCTTTGTAAGGGGGAGCAGTCCCGAATACTTTTTACTTCAAAGGGCGTGTGTTCTCTATGGTACCGGGCTTCTTAAGCCCTGTTAATCACAAGCTCATTGATGATACGCCCTAGGAGTTGTTGTTAATTCACGCCTAAAGCTTTGTCATATAAAACCCGGCGCTCCTATCATTTTCTGATGATGAGCGTCGGGTTTTGTCTTCCCCTTGTGTCCACACGGCTTTTGAGATTAACTGATGGCAAGTCCATCGGCGACCCTATTTTCGTTGGTCAGAGTCTTCTTTCTGTGACCAACAAAAATGCCCGCCCCATTGTTAATTTCGCTGAAGTCACATGGATATCCTTGCTCGCCTCCTTTCAAAAGGGTTGATATTTGATTCACGCCCAGAATTTAATGGCGAGTACCAACTGTATCGATACTTAGTAGAAACTTTTGATATCACGTCAAATCTTTTAGTGGGTGCCAGTGATGACTTTTTCTATTTATCGATCAATCCGTCATCGTTATTTTTACTCATTGAGCCTTCTGAAGATGCTGCGCGATCGCTCCTTTCTTACAGTCAAAGTCGCCAGATCAATTGCACCATCTCCACGTTTCCTTTATGGCAATGTGACGCCCGCCTAGACTTTTACCTGGATTTCACCTCCTTTTATCCCCGCCGCCCTTTAGAAGACGTAGCTCAAGCCTTAGAATCACAACTTATTGCGGATCCCTACTTGCAGGAAATGATTAGCCAAAGTGTGTACTGTGACGAAAGAGTGAAAGGTTTGAAAACAACAACATCCCTTGACGTTAAGGGCGGAGACCAACTGTTAAAACGCATATTAAATTTCCCGCAGATAGATTTTATTAAGCTTGACGTGGAAGGCGCTGAGGTTGATGTTTTAAAAGGACTGGCACAAACGGTGCAAAGCGCATCATTTATTCAGTTTGAGTTCGGAACAACCTGGTTCCATGCCGGTAAAACTATTGCAGATACGCTTGAAGTGATTAGCGATGAGGCTTTTTTCTTTTATGTGATTCTTCGCGATCGCATTGTCAAAGTAAAGCCTAACTGGATAAATACTTATTTCTTCTGCAATGTACTGGCAACGCGCATTGATTTTGGAGAAGAGTTTTACTTCTCGAACCCTAAAAAATCATTGCCGTACAGTAAATTTATATAGGAGTGATATAAACACTGCATTCGCTCAACTTTATCAAGTTTGCTTGTGCTCGTAAGACATCGTTGATAATGCTTGATGTATTGATTTTACGGTGCAGCCTGTTAGTTTAAATCTGTCCAATTAAAACCGTTTGAAAATTATTGGAAATTAGTTGCCGCGCACTTCTATGGAAAAGTATCAAGAAGATCTTGAAATTATCTGGAATAAGGTTCTAACAAAAGAGCCTTTAGCCCTGGCTAGATATGCCGATGGGGAGGTCTTATTTATCCAGGGAAAATCAGCGCAAGGTATTGATGGATGGACATCGCCGCCGGGGCTTTCTGAACTGGGACAAGACTTGATTATTAGCTTAAGACATCAAGAGAAAAGCTACTATTATGGCATTTCCTGCGATTGCTGTGATGTTAACGCCAAAGAGTTTTTGCTGTCCCATATTCCTCAAGAATTCAATCAAATCACGTTCTCTAATTTGTTTGCCAATGCCAACTTCGCCAACTTTTCAGGTAAGATTCAATCTCTTAATGAATCGGTGATTTTGATTGGAAACGAGACAATTGATCCTAGTTTAATAGATGTTATTAACGTCAAAGAATTCGTTCCAGTTGGCGCAAATTGCACGGAATTTTGGCAGTCTAAGCGTAACGAGTTCCTATCTAAAATTCCAAATTTAGCAGCGCGACATCATAATTCTCTGTTTTTACTGTGTGCTGGTCCATTGTCGGGCATTATTATCGACCATCTATGGCGAT
>CALCTI010000451.1 GCA_937894105.1 uncultured cyanobacterium | reverse complement strand
CTTGTTCCGATTTAACGCTGTTGGAACAGCGGGTCCGCAAAACCGTTAATCGGTTTCCGGAAGCGGACGACTATGCCCAAACGGCTCAGGGCATGCTGCGGGTATTAAACCGTCTGGTGTATGGTCCAGAGGATAGTGTGGCGATGGGACAACGATTAGAGCTGGAGGCTTTTGGGGCAACGGGGCATGTGCCTGACTTTAAGACCTTTGACGTGGCTGAGCCGAAGGTTCGCCTTAATCCAAATGAGTTAGAACTGGACGATAGTGAACAATCGATGTTTGTGATGGATGATGCGTTCACCCGGACTTCAATTTAAATTGAGGGGGAGGGAAATTCGGCGGTGCGAAGAGCGGGGCAAAAATAGGAATGGACGCAAAGGAGTTTTTACAGCGCTATCAGTCCGGTGATCGCGACTTCAGCGGCGCTAATCTGGGCGGGCTGAAGCTAATTCGCGCTGATCTGGTGGAAATTAATCTCACCGGGGCGGATCTAAGCAAGGGTAATTTGATTCTGGCGTACCTCAACCGCGCCATTTTCCGGGGGGCAAACCTGGAGCATATTAAGCTTAGCGGAGCCAATTTAGATCGCGCTAACCTTAGCTCTGCTAATTTGAGCGACGCCGATCTTCACGGGGCACGGTTAGAAGGGGCAGATTTACGAAACGCCAACCTGGCACTGGCAACGTTGACCGATGCCAATTTGATTGAAGCGGATGTTCGCAACGTTAATTTAAGCGGCAGTATTGGGCGAGGGGCGTGCTTGCGCGGGGCAAATTTTCGCGAAGAAAAGCGCGTTTATCAAGGGGCAAATTTTCGCGGTGCAGATTTTAGTTTCGCCGATTTTCAAGGGGCTGATTTGACGGGAGCTGACCTTACCCGAGCTAATTTAACCGGGGCGAATTTGTCAGAGTGTTGTTTATTTGGCGCGAATTTAACTGAAGCCGATTTGAGTGGAGCCCGGTTAAATAAGGCGATTTTAACGGAGGGTAATTTAACCCAGGCCATACTGGTTAAGGCTGATTTGACGGCGGCGCGTTTGGAGCGATCGCAGCTGACTCGAGCTAACTTGAACGGGTCCTTCGGCCAGATGATCCTAATGGCGGAGGCGAAGCTAACGGAAGCTACCGCTCGCAAGGCAGACTGGTCCTATGGACGCTTAACTAGGGCCGATTTAAGCCGTGCGGATTTAACCGGAATTAACCTATCCCAAGCGGATTTAATCGACGCATTTTTAACCAGAACGGTCCTCAAAGATTCCAACCTAACGAAGGTTTTGATGAACCGGGCAGAAATGAGCAGCGCCAACTTAATGGGAGCCAATTTATTCTGCGCCACCATGCCTGATGGCTCCATTTATCGATAGCTAGAATCCCTACCGGCTGCCGATTCTTTTTTAGAGAGTTGTTTAGAACGTAGAACGTCTTTAAAATGCCCGAAGACGATCGCCCTGCCTGCACTTCCTAAGCCCATATCTCGAAGGACGATCGCCATTCCCAGTTGAGCAGGCAAGCAGGCATTGGCGGTCCGATTGCCCTTTGGGATAATCGATGGGCGCGGTAAACAGGGGCCGCTCCCCAAAAGGCGATCACCAGGGCAATGACGAATTTATTCGTATATTCGCGTTAGGGCGTGTCATCAATGTAATCTCCAGAAGCCTTATGCAGTGGGGAGTACGCGCCCTTTAAAAACAAACAAAGCTAGGGGCTGAAACCCTTACGGCTCTTAACTCAGGGATTCAATTGATGACAGCCCCTGGTGCTGCATCAGCTTTAAAATTTAGGGTTGACGATTGCTGAGGGCATGACGAAATAGTTCTTCCAGAAAAAAGAAATCCTAATTCTTGCCCTTGACGCTGCACTAGTGTCAACTAGACGGCGGCGATATTTCGTTGGCACAGGTGCCATTACACTCCAGTTCCGTTAAGTTGGCGATCGTCGTTTCGGCAATATTGCTAAGGGCTTCCTGGGTGAAAAATGCCTGGTGACCGGTAATCAAAACATTAGGAAAAGTCAGCAATCGGGCAAAAATATCGTCAGCGATTCCCTCCTCAGACATATTTTCAAAAAACAGCGCTGACTCCTGCTCATAAACATCCAGCGCCAGGCTACCAATCTGGTGAGTTTTTAACGCCTGAATCGCCGCTTGGGTGTCAATTAATCCGCCACGACTGGTGTTAATAATCATCACCCCTGGCTTCATTTGTTCAATATGTTCAGCGTCAATTAAATGAAAATTATCCGCCGTTAACGGGCAGTGAAGAGTCACAATATCTGCCTCGGCGATCGCCTGATCCAGCGGCTCATAGTCAATGCCCAGATCTCGCACGTGATCATTGGGAAACGGGTCATAGGCGACCACATGACACCCAAACGCCAGCAGCCGCTCCGCCACCAGCACCCCAATTTTTCCGGTTCCAATCACCGCCACCGTTTTACCGTGCAGGTCAAATCCCAACAGCCCGTCCAGGGCAAAGTTTCCTTCCCGCACCCGGTTGTAAGCCCGGTGAATCTGGCGGTTGAGGGTCAAAATCATTCCTAGGGTATGCTCCGCCACCGCGTAGGGAGAATAGGCTGGCACCCTGACCACCGCAATATTATTGTCCTTTGCTGCGTCCAGGTCCACGTTGTTATATCCAGCGCAGCGCATGGCGATCGCCCGTCCCCCCAGCTTAGACAACCGAGTAATCATGTCCCCATCCAGCTGGTCATTTACAAAGGCACATACCGCCTGATGATCGTACGCCAGGGCGATTGTTTTTGCATTAAGCTGACATTCTAAAAAAGTGAGACTGTGGCGATCGCTCGACCCTAAACTTTCGTTTGCTTGCTCCAGAAATTTACGGTCATAGGGTTTTGTACTAAAAACGGCAACTTTCATAACAACTAAACTCTTTAAACAATAAAGAATAGCCCAGCCAAGGAAATTAGCACGTAACTTTAATCGATTTTTCTGTTGTTTTTGCTCGCCTCAAATCAATCATTAATGTCTGCCTACCTCAATATTTTAGCGTTTTATTTTTACCTCTTTATCCCTGGCTGAGCCCCGTTGCAAATTGACATGGCTTTTAGAATTTGTCGGTATTTTCAGGAACGTAGCTTAAACTCTTCTGCCCCCAGGGGTGACTGGGGTGCCAACTGGGTGATTTGAGCGATCGCTCCACCCCCGTCCGTTCCAGGAGTCCGCGATTCCGATTCGTCACCTCTTTATAAAATTTGTCTAAATATTGACAGGCTCTCTACTTACTACTCATAATCGAGGTTTGTTCGGCGACCACAGCCTTAAGAGTCAATTTTAAGGAGATGGTCTCCCGAGGCTCCCTTTGTGACGGAGCGGTGCAGAATCACTCGAAATCGATCACTCGAAATCGACAACATAAGTATTAGCTACGCTGACCTAGCCGAAAGCGGACCCTACTCACCCGGCAGACTGTGCACGCAGCGCCATTGCACCCATCTGACAGCAAAAGAAAGCCAGTTTTTGCGTTCTGACTCTCTCATCGCCCCAAAGCGCTGGGACACAATCAGCACGTGTGGACATTTTCGTCCAAAATTTTTGTCACTATCATTGAGCGAATCAGACCGTTGGCTAACGTTGTAGTAATTGGTGCCCAGTGGGGCGACGAAGGGAAAGGTAAGATCACCGACTTGCTTAGCAGTTCGGCCGACGTGGTCGTGCGCTATCAAGGGGGAGTAAATGCGGGTCATACGGTTGTGGTAAACGGCCAGACGTTTAAACTGCATTTGATTCCATCTGGGATTCTTTACGATAAAACGGACTGCATTATTGGCTCGGGGACGGTCATCGATCCTGAGGTGCTGCTGGAGGAATTGGACCAGTTGGAGACCTTGGGTATTTCGGCGAAGAACCTGTTTATCTCTGATGCGGCCCACGTGACGATGCCCTACCATCGCCTGATGGATCAAGCGGCGGAGAATATGCGCGGGGAGAAGAAAATTGGCACCACCCAGCGCGGCATTGGTCCCACCTATGCGGATAAGTCTGAGCGCAATGGCATTCGCATGTTGGATTTGATTGATCCTGAGGTGCTGCCGGACCGGTTGCGCTGGGCTATTGAGTGTAAAAATGCCCTGTTGGAAAAGCTGTATGGGGTGCCGCCGCTGGATCCGGAGGCGGTGATTGAGCAATATTTAGCTTTTGGCGATCGCCTGCGTCCCCACGTTATTGATGCATCCTTAGCGATCGCCAATGCGGTACGAGAGCGGCGAAACGTGCTGTTTGAAGGCGCTCAGGGGACGCTGCTGGACCTGGATCACGGCACCTATCCCTATGTGACGTCCTCTAATCCGGTGGCGGGCGGTGCCTGTATTGGCGCGGGGGTAGGACCGACGATTATTGACCGGGTAATTGGGGTTGCTAAGGCTTATACCACGCGGGTGGGTGAGGGACCGTTCCCCACCGAGGGCAAGGATGCCATTGGTCAGCATATGCGCGATCGCGGGGCGGAATTTGGTACCACCACCGGGCGCGATCGCCGCTGCGGCTGGTTCGATGGCGTTATCGGTCGCTATGCGGTGCGTATTAACGGTCTTGATTGCTTAGCTATTACCAAGCTGGATGTGTTGGACGACCTGGACGAAATCAAAGTTTGCACCGCTTACGATCTAGACGGCAAGCAAATTAAAGATTTTCCCCGGGGCGATCGCAAGCTAGGTAAGTGCGTTCCGGTGTACAAAACTTTCCCCGGCTGGAAAACGTCCACCATCGAATGCCGCAATTTAGAAGACCTGCCGAAGGAAGCGCTGACTTATCTCAAGTTTTTGGCGGAGTTGATGGAGGTGCCGATCGCGATCGTTTCCCTGGGAGCCAGCCGCGACCAAACCATCGTCGTTGAGGATCCCATCCACGGTCCCAAGCGAGCCCTGCTATACGAAAATGGCAATCCCGAATCTTTACCCACTTAAGACTTCGGGCGGACGGCTTTTCGCTGACGGGTACACCACCAGCTGAAATTACGCCCTCGTCTTTTGATACTGTGGTGGAGTTTGCCCAACTTCAGTTACAATTCCAGTCCTGGCAAAATGTTGCCGAAACCATTTGTCAGATCCATTGGAGACACCGGTTAAGCAGATCCTGTGATGCCCCATAGCTGATCCCCAGTGGTGTAAACTCGCCAAAATTTAACCTTGAGCCCAGTGGCGATCGCCCCAAGCTCAAAGAAACGCCGGTTTCGGTGCTTCACCTTCACCAAAATGCAGGTTGATCGTCTCACCTACTAGTTAAGAACAGTCTCGAGAAAACCATGGAACTTTCGATTGAATGTCAAGCCCGCGCTGAAGGGATCAAGCCCAAAGCCATTCGCCGCGAAGGCCGCGTTCCGGCTAACTTGTACGGTCACAAAGGTCTTGAATCGATGTTGCTAACCATCGATGCCCACGACCTGGGATTTCTAATTCGCGATGCCAAAGTGGGCGAAACCCCCATTAAGGTCTCAGTGCCCGATTTGAAGTGGGACGGTACCGCAGTGCTCCAGGAAGTGCAGGCGCACCCCTGGAAAAAAGGCAGCATTTACCACGTAAGCTTTTTCGCGAAGCAAGGCTAGGGCATGTCATCACTTAGGCTTCAGACGCTTTACACAGTGGGCAGTAAACGCACCTTGAGATAAAAAGCACTAGGGGCT
>CALCTI010000450.1 GCA_937894105.1 uncultured cyanobacterium | reverse complement strand
CGCGTACTCCCCACTGCATAAGGCTTCTGGAGATTAATTGATGACACGCCCTAGCGCACCGATCAATGCTTTCACCCAGAGGCGCGAGCTCCCCACAGGTTTAGAGCCCCCAACGTTTTTTAAATTCTCATTAGGCGGCGCAACAGACTGAGCTTTTGAGAGGTGTATGGGGCGTAGCGGATATTGACATCCAGCCAGAAGGGGCGCTTCAGGACGGCTTTGTGGTGGGTAAAGCAATCGAAGCTAAATTTTCCGTGATATTGACCCATGCCGCTGGAGCCGACGCCGCCAAAGGGTAATTCGGGGGCGGACACCTGCAAGACCACGTCATTAATAACGATCGCCCCGGACCGGGTTTCTTGGGTAAACTGCTGCTGGCGATCGCCATCTTTAGAAAAGAAATACACCGCTAGGGGATTGGGCTGCTGATTCACGTAGCGCAACACGTTGTCCAAATCGTCGTAGGGCACAATGGGCAGCACAGGACCGAAAATTTCCTCCTGCATTAACGGCGAATTTAGGGGCACGTCGTCAATCACCGTGGGGGATAGGTAACGCTGGGTGGGGTCCAGTTGTCCGCCCACTACGATGCGCCCACCGGAAGTGACCAGCCGCTGGAGGCGATCGCAATGGTATTGGTTCACGATGCGTCCGTAGTCGGCGCTTTGGAGGGGAGCTTCTCCATAAAATTCGGCGATGGTGCGCGCAATTTGCTGCAATAGCTGGGACTTAATGCTGCGGTGAACCCACAGATGATCCACCGCTAGGCACGTTTGACCAGTGTTAAGAAATTTGCCCCACACAACCCGGCGAGCTGTCACGTCAATATCGGCGGTTTCATCCACAATGCAAGGATTTTTGCCTCCCAGCTCCAACGTGACCGGCGTCAGGTGCCTTGCCGCCATCCCCATAACTACCTTGGCGATGGTGGGACCACCAGTGTAAAAAATATGGTCGAAGCGTTCCTCTAGCAGCGCCTGGCTCGTATTGGCTCCCCCTTCCACCGCCGTCACATACATGGGGTCAAAGGTGCGCTGGAGCAGTTCGGCGATCACCCGAGATGAGTGCGGTGCTACCTCCGACGGTTTAATCACGGCGCAATTGCCCGCAGCGATCGCCCCAATAAGCGGCACCAACGTCAGCTGCACCGGATAGTTCCACGCCCCCAAAATCAATACCACCCCCAACGGCTCCGGCATAATTCGCCCGGATCCCGGCAACAGGGTCAACGGCAGCCCCACCCGTTTCGATTCCATCCATTTGGGCAGCCGTTTAATGGCAAAATCCAGCTCTGCCAAACAAAATCCCACTTCCGACGACAGCACATCAAAGTCGCCCTTGCCCAAATCCAGGCGCAGCGCTTCCTTTAATCGCGGCTCTTCTTCCACCAATGCTCGGCGTAATTCCTGTAGCCGCCGCAAGCGATAGTCGAGCGATCGCGTATAACCCAACCCAAAAAAGTCGCGCTGGCGCTGCACCATATCTCCCGGCGACACGGAACCAGAGGAAAATTGCGCTGACGTATTAACCACGTTACTCTCCTAATGACCCTGTACGGCGACCCTGCGATTTGCCCCTGCGCTGTTTAACGCGGGTCCTCAAAGCACGCTCTACAATATTCTTTCTAACTATTACCAAACCCACTTCAGATCGACCGACTTCGTCATCATAATCTTGACCCGGTTTCGCCATTATGACCCAGCCCACCATTGAATTTTTTGACGGCGTTTATGAAGCCTTTGACGAGGTTAGTTTGCGGCGAAATACTCGCACTGAGGGAAAGATTGTGGTGATGATTTTTCGAGAACTGAAGTGTATTGAAGCATTTAAAGCCCTACGGTCAAAGTTTTCTAATGCTTTGCTTTTAAAAGATGAAGAGGGAGAAATTAGCGTTGAGCCGTCAGGGGTGAAGTTTTATTTTGGTGGGCCGGAAGGTGATGATTTAGATCGGGTGGAATGCTCCGTTGAAATTGATCGCGAGGACCATTTTGAACGGGTGATGCGCTTTCTTCACCGCTTCGCCGAGGCTAACGACATGGGATATGACGGTGGGGAGTAAATGACGGCGGGAAATGAGGGCGGGAAATGCGCGAGAGTACATACCTTCAACAGTTATTTTCCAACCCTAAAATTCAGCGGCGTTAAATGATTGACGCTAAATGATTATTGTGGCGATCGCAACGCTTCAAGAGTAACTTTGACAACACAAAAAAACCTCGGAATAGCGACGGGAAATAGAAACAATTGCCTGGCATCTTGATGCTTGGGAACATTACCGATTTAAGGGAAGAATTACTGATCGCCACAACGTAAAAACTCTTAATGCAAAAATTAATGGGGCGGTCTTTGATTTTTCCTTACCCTTTCTTAAAATTCGTTACTATCGTTGAAGTGCTGACAACATTGCGCTGATAACACCGCGCTGACAACACCGCACTGACGACACCACAGCAATGGGGCTAGGGCGATTTATGAAACCTAAAGGTTGGGTGAGCAAAGGATGGGTTTTAACTTTGATGGTTGCTGTGTTTTGGACGGCGTTAATCACGGTTCAGCCTCAGGCTTTGGCGATCGCTGCCACCGCCCCTAGCAAATTTGTGGCGGATCGATATGACCGATACATCGAGATTTCCCAAGCCAATAACAACGAAATTTTAGATGCCCTAAAGTCAGCAACATTTGTTTATCTGGGCGAAATTCATAACCGACCGGGCGATCGCACGGGGCAAATTGAAATTTTGGCGGAGCTACAGCGGGAAGCTCAGAATAGCGATCGCCCCAAGCTAGCAATTTCTTTGGAAATGTTTCAGCGTCCTTTTCAGCCCCTTTTGGATGCTTACCTGGCGGGGGACATTGATGAGGAAACCCTGGTTCGGGAGACCGAATACGAAACGCGATGGAGTTTCCCCTGGGAATCCTACGCGCCAATTTTGCGCTTTGCTCGCGCCAATCATATTCCCGTTTTGGCTGCTAATACGCCCACGGAAATTTTGCACAAGGTGGCGCGACAGGGGTTGGAAAGCTTGGATGGGGACGATTTTCGCTATGTGCCGCCGCGCGATGAAATTCGGGTGGATAACGATCGCTATCGCGCCCAGATTTTGGGAGCCTTTGGGCACCACGGGCTAGCCACAAGTTCCAGCGATACGTTTGATCGATTTTTTGCCGCCCAGGTGACGTGGGATGAAACCATGGCCGAGGCGATCGCCGATTTCCACCGACAAAATCCCGACCACCGCATTGTGTCCATCAGTGGTTTGGGGCATGTGTCCTACGGCTACGGTATTCCCGACCGGGTCAAGCGCCGAATCCCCGCCGCAAAGTTTCAGCATCGCAGCGTGCTGTTCGCTCCCGAAAGCCGCGCCCTGCCCAATGCGATCGCCAACGCCACCGATTATGTGTGGCGCTATGACGACGAGCTAGTTAAACCCAAGTCGGCTTAATTTGAAGTCGTTTTCAAGCGGTTTAAGTCAGTTAGTTCAGCAAAAAACAAGACTTTGCAAAAGGCACTGCACCGCTAATGCGCCAATAGTGCGCCCCTAAGGCTAAAGCTGCATTATTGGCTTCGCTGATCGCCAGCGGCCTTATCAATTAACGAAGTGGATATGATTACCAAACTAGCGACGAATCTATACTTGGGGATCAGATTCAGGCTCAATCATGACCAAATCACGCTCTAGCAAGCTTCTGAAAAATAGTTCCGTAATATTGCCCTCCCCCACATTATTCGACCCGGCAAAGTCCGACTGTAGCTTGGTCAAAATTTGATTCCACGCCGCCACCAATTGGGGGCGATCGCGCTCTTCACGGGCAGCGATCGCCACCTGATCCATAAAATCAACCCAAAATCCCTCTTGGGCGTAGAAATTAATCCGCTCCATGGACGTTGATAATCCGCCCAGTTGCTGGCTCAGGGACTCGTCCAGCTCAACCCGCTGAATCACGCCCCCTTCCACTTTGTAAGACCAGTCCTGGGTCACCGGATCCGCACAGGCCACCTCAGCCCGAAGGGTATAAGTTTGCCCCACCTCTAGACTCGGGGAGTCGCCATCCGTCGCCTCAAATAAATCAATTTCGTAAATGCCGCCGTCCCCCTGGTATCGCTCTAGCACCACGGCAATTGCCTTATCATTGCCTTCCTCAAACAGGCTTACACGCAAATTAATTTCCTGCGCCCCCGAATCCAAATACAAATACAGTTTCGGGCGATCGCTAATAGTTTTGCCGTAGCCATAGGACACAGACGCCGTTTCTTGGCCGCGGAACGTGGGCAACAACAGTCGCGAACAGCCGGCTCCCCGCGTTCCAGCCGGCTCCCGTCGTCCTGGCGTGCCAATATCCCTCGGTGGCGTAAAGCGCGTTCCCGCTAGCTCCCGTCGCCTGGGCGTGCCAATATCTCTCGGCGGTGTAAACTGCTGCTCCTGAGGGGGCAGGTTTTGAGCCAACCCTCTGGCACTAGCAGGCAAGCCCACCAGCGATGTAATGCCCGTAGCCCCTAAAAGGGCGATCGCTACGGTGGAAACTGAAGAACGAAGCGGAGTAAGGTTAGCCATTCTAAATAAAAGTATTGGGTGAAAAGTGCAGGAAAGCTACGTCAAATCTTTTGTAGCAATGGTTGCAACATCCGGGTTTTCGACATTCGGGGCTGTTATCCATCAATGCCAAAGTCTTGCCCTAGGGCGTGTCATCAATTAATCTCCAGAAGCCTTATACAGTGGGGAGTGCGCGCCCTTTAAAAACAAACAAGGCTAAGGGCTGAAACCCTTACGGCTCTTGACTTAGGGATTCAATTGATGAC
>CALCTI010000449.1 GCA_937894105.1 uncultured cyanobacterium | reverse complement strand
TCTTAGCCTTAAATAAGCGATGTTGATTGCCATTGCGGCAATTCTGATGCAGCACAACTTGTTGCCGATAAGGTCTATTGAATCCAAGCAACACTGATCACTAGCGGAAATGGTCAGCTGAGATCGTCCTCAGTACAGGTATAAAAAATCAGATGCGAAAGCTGTAATCCTTACAGGGCAGCAATTTCAGCCTGCTTACTGCCCGAACGGAATTGAAACCGCCTTAACCCTTAATATCAATTCTCTAAATTAAAGCGACATTTAAAACCCTTGAAAGCTAGTTGTGGCAGGCATCTGATACCAATTCTCTAAATTAAAGCGACATATAAAACCTTTGAGAGTCAGTTTTGCCAGGCTTCTGGCCTCTCTCTAAATTGAAGAATTAGTATGATACCAAATCCGAAATGTTAACCCCAACCTCGTAAAGATGGACCAATGAGCGCTGAGCCTGTCGAAGTGCGGGTTTAGCTAGAACCATCATTTTGGGGTAGTTAAAGCGGATTTGGTATGATATCTCTCCAGATTGAAGAATTGGTATAACTAGCAAGGCTTTTAGCCTCTACTTCAAAACTTTTGTCTCTGTACTGAGGAGATCGTCAGCTGAGATCGTTAGCTGACCATTTCTTTTAAGACCGTATGTAGGGCTGACTTGGGTACGTCGCTTGTAATTTCTACTTTCCCAATGTCCTGAGGCAAAATAAATCGCACCTTCCCGTCTTCCACCTTTTTATCCAAACTTAAAACGTCAATAATTTCGTCCAAATTCGTCAAACCACTGGGCAATTTTGTAGGCAATTTTGTTTTGGCAATAATGTCATCTTGGCGCGGACAATTGTGCCCATCCCACCAATTTAATTCCCGAGCGATCGCCCCCGCCGCCACCATGCCAATGCCCACCGCCTCACCGTGGTTCACCCGCCCGTAGCCCGTCAAACTTTCCACCGCATGGGCGATCGTATGACCGTAATTTAAAATTGCCCGAATCCCTGACTCCTTCTCGTCTTGGCTAACCACCTCCACCTTCGCCTGGCAGGATCGCCGTAAAATCTCCGTCAACATCGGGCGCACCGCCTCAAACTCATCCAACGCCTCCGCCTGTTCCAGCATCTCAAACAACTCCCCGTCCCAAATCACCCCGTACTTGATCACCTCTGCCATGCCCGCCCGCAGCTCCCGCACCGGCAGGGTTTCCAACACATCCGAGTCGATCAGCACTAGCTTCGGCTGGTAAAACGCCCCGATTAAATTTTTACCTTGGGGATGGTTTACGCCGGTTTTGCCGCCAATGGACGCATCCACCATGGCTAATAGGGATGTGGGCACCTGCACAAAGGAAATGCCCCGCAGCCAGGTGGCCGCCGCAAACCCGGTCATATCGCCAATGACGCCGCCCCCCAATGCCACCATCGTTGATTTTCGCTCTAGCCGATGGGCGATCGCCGCGTCGTAAATTTGTTGAATCGACCCTAAATGTTTATGCTGCTCCCCCGCTGGCAAAATGCAGGTAGCTACGTCATAACCCGCCGCCGTCAGTGAGGCGATCGCTGGCTCTCCGTAGTGCTCAAAAATAATCGGGTTCGATACCAGTAGGACTTTTTTATTGGCGATTCCGGCGCGATCGCCCATTAGCGCCCCCAACCGATCCAACATCCCCGCGCCGATCGTCACTTCATAGGCCGTGTGGGGCAGCTTAACGGGAATCACAACACTCATAACGGGCTCCTAAAGAGACTCGGGGATCCTTCAAAGCCGTATTTTATCCCGAGCTAACACCATGTAACGGACCTTGTACTTTCACCCAGTCTTCAAAAAGGAAAAGATACACTCGGAAGAGTGCTAAAGGAGTCGCAATATGACCGTATCTGGCGTTGTTACGTATTTCGCATTACTTGGGGGCATGGTTGTCTTTGCCGCCGCTACCATGTTTGCCCTTCGCGCCGTAAAGCTTATTTAGGGTTTCATAGGGTTCTAGAGCGGTGTCCGTTTGAACCTATGCCCGTCGGGTAGTTCAAGCTTGGAGAACCCCAGCTTGGAGAACCCAAGTTTAATGCCCTGCGATCGCGAGCTTGTGTGCACAAATTATGTGTTCTTGTCGGTAGGAAATGAAAATTCCCTACCGTTTTTTATGGGCGTTTTACTGGGCGACTTGCTCTAGCGCTAGAGCCTTCTTCTGAAACGCACCCCCCTGGGAGGTGGCGAGGATTAATGAGGACTAATATAAAACGTTCTTTTTGCGAAGGAAGTCTTTTGGAAAATCAAGACAAAGGTGAATTTAACGCGAAGAAATGAATCGTAAAAGATCAGTGATTTTTCTTGAGATCTGCTGTTACCATTACTGTCACCCGTTTCAGTCTTGGCTTATATCGTCGGCAACTGACCCCTTGTAGCCGAAATTACGATCGCCCCTAAGATACGAAACTATGACCATTGCTATTGATTTCGGGACCAGTAATACCGTTGTTGCTCGTTGGAATGCGGGGACGCAGAAACCAGAGACGTTGGTATTGCCGGGATTGTCGGTGCAGCAGGTGGATAATCCGGCGGTAATTCCCAGTTTGCTGTATGTGGAGAGTGCGGCGGCGGAGAAAACTGTAGCGGGCCAGACGGTGCGCGATCGCGGTTTGGACGGGCTGGCGAATTCCCGATTTTTTCGCGGATTTAAGCGAGGTATTGGCACGGAAATTCAGGGCTTTTTGCCGGAGCTGGATGGGCTCCCGGTGAATTTTGAGCAGGTGGGAGAGTGGTTTTTGGGGGCGATCGCCCAAGGGGTGCAATCAGCAGGGTGGCTAGACGGACAGGGGGGATCGGAGCTGATTTTGACGGTGCCGGTGGATAGTTTTGAGGTGTATCGCAGTTGGCTGAGTGGGGCGATCGCCAGGACGGCGCTGGGGCAAATTGAACGGGTGCGCCTATTGGATGAATCGACGGCGGCGGCGCTAGCCTATGGGTCGGAAAATCGCGAGCTGGTGCTGGTGGTGGATTTTGGCGGCGGCACCCTGGATATTTCGTTGGTGAAAATGAATCATAGCGTCGCGGCTCAAGGCACGGGCAAACCCTTGGGATTTTTGTTGCGCTGGGGAGAGTCGGACCTGAGGCACAGTGCCCAGGTGGCCCAAACGGCGCAGGTGTTAGCGAAGGCAGGGATTAATTTGGGGGGAACTGATATTGATAAAAGGTTGATGGATTACTTTAGGGAAAAACAAGGGCTTGAACCGTCACCGTTGATTTTTCGACTGATCGAAAGACTGAAGCTAAAGCTGTCAAAAAGTGACCGTGCCAGTGAGGTATTTTTTGATGATGAAACTCTGGATTCGGTGGAGCTGTCCCTAAATCGAAAAGCGTTTGGGGAGATTTTGGACGGTCACGGCTTTTTTGAGCAGCTGAGCGAGGTGCTGGAGCAGGTGCTGCAACAGGGGCGGCGCAGTGGAGTGGAGGTGG
>CALCTI010000448.1 GCA_937894105.1 uncultured cyanobacterium | reverse complement strand
CACCTCATCCAATCCGTCTAAGAGTAGAAGTGCTCGTCCAAATTTCAACACTTCTATAAGTGTTTTTTGGGGATTATGAATGCCAAGATCCGACCATCTTTGAGCAACAAAACCTAATAGAGTTGGTTGTCCTCTTGTTTCTGAGAATTCTCTCAGATCCACAAAAATTGGAATGTCGTCCTCCGTAGAACCTTGTGAAAGGCAACTAACTGCCAGATATTTTAAGAATGTTGTTTTTCCTGAACCTGGCTTGCCTAAAATCATCAACGCTTGATTTTGACGAACAGCTTCTAATGCTGGCAGCCTTACCTTCTGGGCTCCTTGAATGCCTAGCCGATCAGTCGAAATCAACGGCGCTCCCTTCTTGACTTGTACTTGTCGAGTTGGCAAGTCTGCCGAACTAAATCGCTGATTGGCTGTCAATCGTTCCAAGACAGTCACGTCTGTAAAGATTGCTCCTATTCCGATAGGACGCTCCATGTCTAGAATTCGCATCACACCACATCGTCGTTTAATCTCAATTTTTCCGATTTTCTTATCAGAAACAGAATACAAATCAACGGCTTCGGGTCTAATTTGAAGGGCCTTACAAACTGATCGTAGGGTTTCGAGGTCAACGGTATGACCGTTGTACAGCTTCGAAACTGTCTGCCGCGAAACTTCAGAAAAACTTGCCAACTCAGTAAGAAACCATTTTCTTTCCCTCAATTTTTCGTTTAAAAAGCGTTTTCCGTTCTCCGAAATTCTGATTGATTTCACCATAGATGCCGGTGTAGATGCATGGAGATTGAGGTAGCACACAGTACTTATTATGCGTTCACCTCACTCAAAATCGTGTCAATTTTGTCGCCCTGACACTTTGACGCAGAACATACAGACTCTTTTACCTAAGATGCTGAGTGCACTTTTAACTTGGAAACATCGAAATCAAAAACAGGGCACCACAATGTTTAATCACGACAATCAAACCACCACAATCCAAACCGAACCCCAAACCGCGATCGCCCAAACCACCCAACCCACCGAAAATCCCATGTCCCTTTTGATTGACCGCTACCCTGGATTTTTTCCCTGGTGGGTGTGGATCTTCCTAATCGTTCAGCTCATCAAAGCGATCGCTGACCTGCGCAATGGCGGCGATGATTAATGGGCGGCTTTGGGGCGATCGCGGGTTTGAACCATGGAAAAATCCGAAAAGCGTTGGTTCAATTATTGCAACTGACATTGCAACTGGCATTGCAACTGATATCGAAAAATGGCGATCGCTCCTCCAGTTTTCTGGAGCTGGTCTGGGGCTGGAGCGATCTTCTGCCATCCTCATTCCGCCCTCAAAAACCCCTTATCGAAGGGACATTCGCCATAGAACAAACTAGTAATCCTTTTCATCCCCATCAAAAAGCGCAAACGGAAACTTCAGCAATTAACTTTATACTTAAGTACCGTTTACTGTGTCACGACTCGATTGTTGCGCCTCCAGATACACATTCATATCTTTCGTGTGGCAATCAATCAAATCTTTTTTGGGTTGACTGCGGTCAACAAGCAGCCTGTTGAGTTCTATGGAGATTAATGACTACAGTATTTGATGGCGCAACTAGCGTCTTTATCGACTCTGCCGTTCTTGGCAGTGCAGGGCTTCAGCTAACGGGAAGCGAAGGTACGGCAACGCCCGCCGCCGCTAATTTCCCCGTTGCCTTTGATATTACGGAAGCAAGCACCCTAACCCTACAAGATGGGCAGGTACAAAGCGGCTCCATTGAGCACACGGGCACAGTTACCTTTAACGGCGCGCTTACCCTCGGGAACTTCTCTGTTCGCTTCGACCAGTCGCGGGCAAATGCCACCACAGGAGCCAGCGGCTTCTTCCTGGCTGATACCCTGCTAACGCGATCGCCCGTATTCGACCTTGGCAACGTAAACGTCAGCGTCGACGGCACCCAATTTTCCGCCACCAACGCCGATCTGCTAGTTTCCCCCGAAGTGGCCGGACTTTTAGGCAACTCGGCCCTAGCTGGCGCAGATGCTGGTGACGCTCAAATTAACGCCACACTGACATCTGCTGCAACCCCCGCGCCGGACCCAGCCCCTGCGCCAGCCCCTGCGCCAGCCCCTGCTCCTGTACCGACCCCCGCGCCAGTCCCAGCCCCCGCGCCAGTCCCAGCCCCTGCGCCAGTCCCAGCCCCTGCGCCAGTCCCAGCCCCTGCGCCAGATCCTACGCCCGCACCAGCTCCCGCCCCCACTACGCCAACAGGCTCTGCCCGGGTAACTGACGGTGCCACCAGCGTTGAGCTTGACACCAATGCCCTTTCTGCCGTGGGCTTTAACCTAACCGAAGTCAACGGTACGGCAACTCCGGCAGCGCCCAATTTCCCCGTTGCTTTTGATATTACGGAAGCCAGCTCCTTGACGTTGACAGACGGTCAGCTGCAAGGAGGCTCCATTGAGCACACGGGCACAGTTACCTTTAACAACGCCCTAACTCTCGGCAACTTCTCCATTGGCTTCGACCAAGCCCGAGCGAACCCCGCAACTGGCGCAAGCGGCTTCTTCCTGGCGGATACGCTCTTGGCCAATGCACCGATCTTCGATATCGGTAGTCCAACCTTGAACGTGGGAGCTGATAGCCTAACCGCAACGGGTGCCGACCTACTGGTCTCGCCAGAGCTTGCAGGTCTTGTGGGCAATACTTCGCTGATTGGCACCGACGTGGGTGATGCGCAAATTAACGCTGCACTGGTGGATGCCTCTGCAGCTCCGGCACCAGCACCAACCCCTGCGCCGGCACCAGTACCTACGCCGGCACCGGTACCTGATCCGACCCCGGCACCGGCACCCGCACCAGTGGTGACCCCTCCTGCCGTGGACGTTCTAACCGGTATTGAGCTGGAAAACTTCTCTGATGATGCGATCGACAAGAATCGCGAATCGCTGGGAGACCTGAGCGATGAGCTGGCGAACTTCTTGGATGAGGAGGCGTACTTGGTTAACAACCCCGACGTGGCTGGCTTTGAGGATGGCGTGATTACCCACGTCATTCGCCACGCCCAGTTTGAAGAAGGGCGCATCTACGGCGCGTTTAATATTGCGGGCTATCTTTCCAGAAACGCTGATGTTCTCGCGGCGGTTACATCCCAGGAGTTTACCCCCATCGCCCACTACGTCGAGTTCGGGCTCGGTGAAGGTCGCCTGTTCTAGAACAGGTTCCTATAACCATCGCCTAAAGCTTGCTAATTTAAGCTGCTGTTATGCAGACTTTAAGTAGCATTTAAAAAGGTGCCAACCCTTAATTTCAAAGGGGATTGGCACCTTTTTTATTGGGCAGAACTTAGGCAGGATGGGGATGAGGGTGACGGCAGTTTTGCGTAAGTCCTGTTGGGTTGTTTTCTGGATTGCGGTTTTTTGGTTTTTGCAGGGCGATCGCCCCCAGCCATCCCCCTCCAGCAAGTCCTACGGCAGCAAGCTAAACGCCGTCGGAGTGCCCATAAAGTTCGGCAAGCTCAACACCGTTTGTACCGCCGTCCCATCATTAAATAGCAGCACACCGCCCATACCATCATCATCAGTGCGGAACACAAACTGCCCCACCGCCGGCTGGGACGCACTGGAAAACTCCAGCGTGGTGATATTAAAACCAGAGGCGCTGAAAAAGATGCGGTCTTGATCGCTAAAGTCCGTAACCGTATCGCCCGCATTCGCCGCAGAGCCCAAAATGTACTGGTCTGCCCCCTCGCCACCGGTAATGGTATCCATCCCTGCGCCGCCGTTAAACACATCATTACCATCACCGCCATCAAGAATATCCATCCCCTGATTGCCATTCAGGGTATCGTTGCCGCCCCCACCAATCAGCGTATCGTCCCCTTCCCCAGCATTCACCTCATCATTACCGGGGCCAGTGCCATCGTTATTCGCTGGCGGAGTGGATCCATCGGGATTTGCCGGTCCCTCATCAGTACCATCGGCTTCGATCGAATCGTTACCATTGCCCGCATTAATCACATCGCTGCCGCTGCCGCCAGTGATCGTATCGTTGCCATCGCCACCGTCAATGGTGTCATTCCCGGTGGAGCCAAAAATCAAATCTGCCGCATCCCGCGCCGTAATAGTGTCAGATCCACCCAGGGCTGAAATTGTATCCTGCCCGGTAGTTCCATCCACCAGGTCATCCGTTTGGGTGCCCTCACGAAACTCTCCCGATTCCTCGGTCCCCGGACTGCCCGGCACGTTAGTGGACGTATCCACGGTGACGAATAAATCCGTGCTGATACTGGTAGCCAGGGTGTTCTGGACAATACCAATCAACTGCAGGGTTTCTTGGGTGGTGGTGGTGACGTTCCCTGGGGTAGCGTCTTGCCCGTCCGTTGTTGGAGTCGCAGTATTGGTGGTCACTTCAATGGTGCCAGTAACCAAGGAGATCAAAGCATCGTTGGCATTTAACCCGGTACCTTGGGAAATGCGTAGGCTGCTGGTGTTAATTCCTTGTTCAAGGGCAAGCCGATCCAGGGAGGAATTATAGTCCGCAACTATCTGCACGCTGCCGGGTTGCTGGGAGATAACAAACGCATCAGCCCCTTCGCCGCCCACTAGCAGGTTCGCGCCCAAATTGCCCGACAAGGTATCGTTTCCTGCTTCCCCGCTTAAGGTGTCTTCCCCTTGCCCGCCAAATAAACTATCGCCCCCTTCGCCGCCGAGCAATTCGTCGTTACCTCGATTGCCGAACAGGGCATCATTGCCCGTATCGCCGCCCACCAAATCATCACCGCTGCCGCCATTCACATTGTCGTCGTCAGCACCACCAAAGACCGCATCGCTACCCAGGTCGCCAAAAATCAGGTCCGCACCGCTGTTGCCAAACACTGAGTCGCTGTCTTGACCGCCAAAAATTGTGTCGTTGCCGCCGTCCCCTTGCAGGCGATCGCTCCCCTGATTACCAAAAATCAAATCCCCATCATCCCCCCCAAACACCGAATCATTACCAAAATTTCCCCCCAACTCATCCATACCACCCCCGCC
>CALCTI010000447.1 GCA_937894105.1 uncultured cyanobacterium | reverse complement strand
ACCTATGCTGTTTGAGGATTATTGGGGCGTTGAGAAATGACGTTTAGGAAATTGACGTTGAGGAAATTAAGGTGCGGTATGATGATGTTTATGCGGTTTGGGGGGGGCGCGATCGCCTTGGTGCTGGCAGTGTCGTTGGCTGCCTGTGGCTCTGGGCAAGTTAGCGATGTGGCGACGGATGTGGACGAGGCGGGGGCTACGACTCCTGGGGAGGTTGCCGACGCGTCACTACCTCCGGGAGCGGAGGCGTTGCCTCAATTGGGGGGAAAGGCAACGGTGGTGATTTCTGTTAATGGGCAAAATATTGAAATTGAGGTAGACGGAGACGCGGCTCCCATTACGGCGGGTAATTTTGTGGACCTGGTGCAGCGCCAGGTTTATGACGGTACGCTATTTCACCGGGTGGTGCGCCAGCCAACTCCCTTTGTGGTCCAAGGGGGCGATCCTCAAAGTAAAGACCCCAATGTTCCGCCCAATGCCTTGGGCACTGGAAGCTTTCGGGATCCTGCCACTGGTGCGGCGCGGCTAATTCCCTTGGAAATTTTGCCGGAAGGGGCTGATACGCCGATTTATAGCGCCACATTCGAGGGGGAGGGAATTTCGGCGTCTCCCGCGTTGTCCCACACTCGCGGCGCGGTGGCGATGGCGCGATCGCCGGCTCCTGATTCTGCCTCAGCGCAATTTTATTTTGCCTTGGCGGATTTAGCTCCCCTGGACGGTAGTTACGCCGTATTTGGCTACGTTACAGACGGTATGGACGTGGTGGATGAAATTCAACAGGGAGACCGCATTGAATCGGCGACGGTGACCGAGGGGTTGGAAAATTTAAAACAACCGGGCTCGGCTGAGTAGGTCATTTAAGTAGGTCATTTAAGTAGGTCATTTCTGCTATGGGGGATGACAATCCCTTGGTGGTAACGGGGCTGGGGGTGACGACCGCTTTAGGCGATCGCGATCAATCCTGGCGGCGGCTGTTGGCGGGCGAAAGTGCCCTGGTAATGCAGCAGCCGTTTCCCGAATTGCCGCCCTATCCCCTGGCGATGATTGGCGAGAAGCCGGCGGATTTACACGAATTAGTTATCAAAACGGCCCAAGCGGCTCTTGATGATGGGCAGCTACTGAAGGGACAGCGGGATTCTACAGCGCCCTTAAAAATTGGGCTGGTGGTGGGATCCAGTCGCGGATTTCAAGGGCGGTTGGAACAGGAGTGCGATCGCCGATTCCACGCACCCTTACCCGGTGCGTCGTCGGTGAATTGGGAGCCTCCTAACCCTTGGTTCTATCAAGCGTTGCCCCAGGAAGTGGCAATCGCTGTTGCCCGCCATTTTCAAATCCAAGGTCCTCTTTCGGCTCCCATGGCTGCCTGCGCCACGGGACTTTGGAGCATTATGCAGGGAATTTTGATGCTGCGGTCTAATCAGTGCCAGCAGGTGTTGGTCATTGCTGCCGACGCTCCCATTACGCCCCTGTGTATAGCGGGCTTTTCTCGGCTGGGGGCGATCGCTAAAGAAGGAATGTACACCTATGATATCAAGCGTCAGGGCTTGGCATTGGGTGAGGGAGCGGCTGCGTTTGTGCTAGAAACCCGGCGTCATGCTTTGGAGCGTGGCGCGCCTCTGTACGGAAAAATTTCAGGGCTGGGGCTTACGGCCGACGGGATCCACGTGACAGCTCCCGATGAAACGTTGACGGGGGTGGACCGGGCGATTGATCGTTGCATAGGAGGGGAGACCTCCAACCGTGCAAACACTCAAAATTTGGCAGCGGCGATCGGCTATGTCCACGCCCACGGCACCGGTACCCAGCGCAACGATACCCAAGAAGCGGCAATACTTCAGCGCTGGTTTCCCCAAGGCGTCGCCGTCAGTTCCACCAAGGGTGCTACCGGGCACACCCTTGGTGCCTCGGGGGCATTGGGCATTGCTTGGAGTTTACTGGCTCTAAAAAATCAGGCACTGCCCCCCTGTACCGGTTTGCAGCGCCCTGCGTTTGACTTGGATTTTGTGCGTTCTAGCAATACCCAGATCCGAGGTAAGGCCCTAGAAGCAGTGCTGTGTTTAGCCTTTGGCTTTGGCGGGCAAAACGGGGCGATCGCCCTAAGCCGACCCAATTTCTAATATCAGCGAGGTTAAAGCGTTCCCTAAAAGTGCACACTCACAACCTGCGGATTAAATCGAAGTGTCACCGACGCTAGAATCCGCCACTGACCCTTGCCCCCCCATATTGGTTTCCGGGCTCATACCGGGGGGAATAGTCTTCGGCGCTTGACTCGCCCCATCCATTCCCGACACTTCTCCCGACACCAAATCTGTAATGGCTTCGTTTAGGGCTCTCGGGTCCATAAATACCACCTTGGAATTGGGGCTTTCTCCTAGCTTTTGGTTCGCGTCCACATAGCGCTGGGCGACCAAAAACTGCACCACCTGCTGGAGCACCTGACTGTTGACTGGCTTGCCCTGTAGCGCCGACGAAATAAGCTGGGTCGCCTGTACGATACCTTCCGCTTCAGCGATCGCCGCCCGCTTTCGACCTTCCGCTTCAGCGATCGCCGCTTCCCGATCCCCTTCCGCCTTCTGAATCGCCGCCCGTCGATTACTCTCCGCTTCTTTCTCCTGACGAATTGCTTCGTCT
>CALCTI010000446.1 GCA_937894105.1 uncultured cyanobacterium | reverse complement strand
GCGAATTACTAAATCGGGCTGAGATTTTGGATAAATATATAGATGTTGATGGAGTACATCCAGCTCCAACTTATGGGGCGTTGAATTACGCTCGGCTTCCTGTCCCACCTTTTGCCAATACAGGGAAATGCCCCGCACCTCGGCGCCGTGGCACACAAACTGCTCATCAAACCGCTCCACCTCCCAATCCACCTGGCGCGGGTCAGCGGTTTGGTCCATCAATCGCTGCCGCCAGGTAATGGTCTGCCCGTTGAGGCGCGACCACCACTGGGAAATGGTTTCAAAATTGTCCGGATTCGCCGGATCCGAATCGCCATAGCGCCAAACCACCGTCAAAGGTTCCATAGGGCTCACCCAATATTGCTAACAGCCTGTCGTAAACGCGCAAAATCGATAAATTATCAAAGCCGGGTTATTTTTTCGCCTGTGCTGTCGGGTTACGTTTCCCAATCCTTGCCGACCTGATTATTCTCCCAGCCTAATTCATCCCTTTTATGGATCTTCCTCTGGTTTACCATCCAGAATATTCAGCGCCCATGGCGTCCACCCATCGTTTTCCCATGGCAAAGTTTCGCTTGCTAAAGGATCTACTGCTGCGGGACGGGGCCATGGTGGAATCCCAGTTTTTTTGCCCGGAGCTGACGCCGTGGGATTGGATTGAGCGGATTCATGCGCCAGACTACGTAGATTCCTACCGGTTTGGAACGTTGGAGCCTAAGGCCCAGCGGCGCATCGGGTTGCCCTGGAGTGAGGCGATCGCCCGGCGTACCCGCATTGCCGTTGGGGGTACGGCGCTGACGGGAAGACTGGCATTGGAACACGGGCTATCTTGCAATCTCGCCGGCGGCACCCACCACGCCTTTCCCGAGTACGGCTCTGGATTTTGCATTTTTAACGATATTGCTGTCACCGCCCGGCTGCTGTTGGATGAGGGGGCGGTGCAGAAAATTTTAATTGTGGACTTGGATGTACACCAGGGAGACGGCACCGCGTGGATTTTTCAGGATGAGCCCAGGGTGTTTACCTTTTCCATGCACTGTGGGGCAAATTTTCCTTTGCGCAAACAAACGAGCGATTTAGACGTGCCCCTGGACATCGGCACGGAAGATGAGGTGTACTTGCGGACGCTGGATCGTCACCTGGAAGATTTGCTGAGCCAGGTAAAGCCAGATTTGGTGCTTTACGACGCGGGCGTGGATCCCCATCGGGGCGATCGCCTAGGAAAACTAGCCCTGACCGACACCGGCTTATTTCAACGAGAAATGCAGGTTTTAAGCACCTGTGTGGGCGCAGGATATCCTGTGGCCTGCGTTATCGGCGGCGGCTACAGCACCCATATGCACACCTTGGTTCACCGCCATTCCCTCATTCACCGCGCCGCCGCTCAAGTTTGGCGCTTGTATCGCCTTTAATTTTTTCCTGCGCTGTGGCTGATTTTTACCTACCACCGTCGACTCGCCTTTTCCGTTCGCCTCCTACAATGGATGCAGCGATGCAACGAACTGGCGATCGCATTTATAAGGCGATCACATCTATATATGTGTGTTTTGTATTTCGCCTACCTTTATTTTGCCTAAGCCTGCAAAAACTTGCTTAACGCTATCAATAAGCCGTTTCCGTAACACGGGTAATACTTAGCGCCATCAGGGACAGCAATTGATTTAGGCTCGCCATTTATTACCCCTAGAGATCTACCTATGCTCCTGTCCAAAGGCTTTGAAGTGGAACTGTTCACTGGCACGCCAGCCGGTGAAATTGTGGGGCTATCAGATCGGATCACGGCAGAGCTAGAAGGATTTGTACGAGAGCCCGATAGCCGCAACGTAGAATACACCACCGCCCCCCGCAATAGCTACGAACAGCTCCTGTGCGATTTGGTGATTCCCCGCCAGCGACTGCGCCACTTTTTGCTCAAGCAGGGAAACTACACCTTAATTCCCGGCAGTACCCTGTCCTTGTCGGGTAGCGATCGCTTCCACCGCTCCGACCCAGGCAATCCGTACCACGCCTACATCGAAAAAATCTATGGCACCAAAGTGGTCACCGCCAGCATTCATATCAATATAGGAATCAACGATCCAGAGCTTTTAATGAAAGCCTGCCGCCTGATTCGGGTGGAAGCGCCCCTCTATCTTGCCCTGAGCGCGTCGTCCCCTATCCTTGATGGCAATCCCACCGGTTACCATTCCACCCGCTGGCACACCTTTCCCCAAACCCCAGCGCGGGTGCCCATTTTTGAAAGCCACGGTCACTTTATACAGTGGACCGAAGCCCAGCATGCGGCTAAAACCATGCAAAATGGACGCCACCTGTGGAGTTCGGTGCGCCCCAACGGGGACTGTCGCCCCTACAAGCTCAACCGCTTAGAGCTGCGCATTTGCGATATGGTGAGCGACCCCATTTCCCTGCTGAGCATCACGGCGTTGCTGGAGGCGCGACTCTGGCAGCTTTTTGATCAGCCAGAGTTGGATCCTTTGGTGGGCAGCCGTTTGCCCGAAGGGTCGCGCAATGATGATTTGGTCGCGTTAACGGCGGCTAATGAAATTGCGGCGGCTCGATATAGCTTGGGAGCTACCCTACGTCATTGGCAAGATGGACGAGCGATCGCGGCAAAAGATTGGCTGCAAAAGCTTTATGCGGAAGTCTATCCCTACGCCAAGGAACGCGGTTTTAGCTGCTTCCTCTCGCCGGTGTTGCGTTTGGCCAAAAAAGGCAACGAAGCCCAACGGTGGCTCACCCAGCTCGATGCTGGGCATAGCTGCAAGGAAGTGGTTGTGGGCTACACCCGACGAATGGCGGAACGAGAGCGAAAACTGGCAGGACAAATTTGCCAAAACTCGGTCGCCTAGGGTGTCCCTTCGATCCTGACCCGACAAAGGGTGAAATTGCCCCCAACCAATTAAAATTTTGTCTACTATCCATTAAAAAATTGAATTAATGTGCAGGCGATCGCCATTTTCCGCAACGGTCAGGGGTGATTGGTCGCGCAAAACTTTCTTCCTATGTGCCTTCGCCTCGTTTTAGTTAATCCCAAAATTCCCCCCAATACCGGCAATATTGCCCGCACCTGCGCCGCCACCGGAACGCCGCTGCACTTAGTGGGGCCCCTGGGCTTCGAAATTAGCGATCGCCACCTAAAGCGAGCCGGGTTGGACTATTGGCCCCACGTGGATTTGACTTACCACCCAAACTGGGACACTTTCTACGGTCAACAACAGCGATGGGGAGGGCGACGGATTGGATTCTCCGTAAGGGGCACCGAAAATTACCACCAGTTCCCATTTCAAGAAAACGACTGGCTACTCATGGGCAGCGAAACGGAAGGACTATCGGGAACCAGCCTGGCAGCCTGTGATCACCTTATTCGTATTCCGATGAATCAGACCCACGTGCGCAGCCTAAACCTGTCTGTCAGCGCTGCGGTGGGACTTTTCGAAGCCCGTCGCCAGCTTGGCCTATTGGGCTGATTTTGTTGCGCTGCCTTTCTGGTCCGTAACTTGGGGCTAGTTTTGAGCACTAAGACCTGGTGTCAATTGAGCTGGAAATTTAGTTGGCGATCGCCCTCGGTTTCCGTCCTGGGCGATCGCCATAACCCCGTTTTTTTCAGCAAGGGCTCCAAAGTGCGCCCCATTTTGCGCCCCATTTAAAAATCAGCTCGAGACTATAAACCTTGTGGCTTAAGCCTTTGAGATTTATTTGACAATAGCCAGAAAGCCCGAGAGAAGGCGCTTAAGAGGTTAAACAGGGGGTGAAATTATCGAATTGTTAGTTTTATCTTCAGAACTGATAAGCAATAACTATCAATCAAGCGGAACTCAAAGGAAAAGAGTCCAGTCGATACCCGCGATCGCCGCAGAACTCCAAGCTTTGAGGGGATCGGCAAAAAATATTCCGAATAATCGACTCCCCGCTTCAGCAAGGCTGAAAATGGTCCAAGGAAAACCAATCATTCGAGCTTATACATTGCCATTGCATCGAATGTTACAGCAAGATTTTATGGTTTTTAAAACCTTGTAGGCGATCGCCGGAACCCCCGTCACCATTGGCATTACAAAGGTAAGCACCACGACAAACCCCAGCCAAAACCCCAAATAAAGCGCCTAAAAATGCAATTAATTGCCCTTTAAGACGCCCTTAAAGACATATAAAAAAATTGAAATGTGCCATCTACAGAAAGAAGGAAAACCATCTCTTGCTTAAATCAGAAAAGCAGGGTAGTCTGACCTAGACTTTTGTCGATCATTAAATCTGTAGCTAAACTAGGGCTGCGGAATTGATGATCCCATCGACGAAAACATTGGAACTTCAGAGCTGCGGCTGAGATGCTCCTCACCGTAAGCCCACTGCCAAATCGATGTTCTTTAGCAGCAGGCTCCCTTTGAACCACAGTTCCATCCCTATTCATCCAACTCGTGTGATGACTCAACAGTTTCAATCGACTTCAACGGAAACCAATCGCAGTAAAGCTCGCACCTCGGCCGCGATGCTTGGACTAGCGATATCGGTGGGCGCAACTAGCCTATTGTTGCCTCGCCAAGGGGACGGAGTTCTGGCCGCAGAGCCCCCCGTCGCCGCAAACCAGAAGCCAGAAGCAAGCTCTAAGAGCTACATCGTCCAACCGGGTGACACCCTAGCCCAGATTGCTTTAAATCATTCTGCTAATCTTGATGCTCTTTTAGAATTAAACGGCATTGGAGAATCGGATTTACTCCAGGTTGGGCAAACTTTACAAATACCCGCGAAACCTGCAAGTAAGCCCCACCTAAACGCTGACGTTGCTGAGCTTCCCTCTGATAATGAGTCAGCACTGGCTTCTAAGCCGACAAATCTTGAGAAAATCAATCCCAAGCCCAGCATTAGTTTGCTGAATGGCAAAGAGGAACTGCATCAAGAGCAAGCCGCTAGTAGCACGGGTTCAAGCATAGACAGGGTTAGCTTACGCTCCACCAGCAATGCAGTTAAAACCGTGCCAAGCTTGCCTGATACCGTGGTGGTTCGTCCCCAGGATGACAGCATTCCCGTAATTGATGCTTCTCAGGGGCAAACGGCTACTAATCTTGACCCTGAAACGTCACAGGCGTCAGATGAACCCTTAGCTGTTATTGCCCCTACCCATGACGGCTCATTATCCAGCGCTAAGGATGAGGCGATCACCGCAATTCGCGACTCCTCAAGCGCCATTGAAGAAAGTCTTACTTCTCCTCTTTCCCCACCTTTGCGGGAGTCCCAAGGCGTAGCCCTGAGCATTTCAGAGGTATCTGAAAGCGTCGAGTTAGCAAGTGTTGAGTCTCCAACCGTTGCCGCTCCTCGCCAATACCAAGTTCAAGCTGGAGATACGCTGGGTCAGGTTGCTCAGCGTTACGGGGTGTCTATGCGTGCATTGGCTGATGCTAATGCGCTGAATAACCCTCACATGATCCGAGCTGGACAGGTTTTAGTTGTGCCTTCAATTATGGGTGCAAACCTAGCCGCCTACGCTGCGAGTGGGGCAAATTCTAGAGCGTCCACCCCTGCCTCCGCAGTGGATGGAAATCGCACCCTAGTGGCGGATTCAAGCACCATGATTCAGCCCCAGGGGTCGAATTTTGAAACGCCTCCTAGTGCTGACACCTCCTCCTCTCAAAGCGTTAGTGGGCGGCGGACGGCTCCCAATCCCTACATTGCTGGATTACAAGCTGAAATTAGAGCTCTTCAGCAGAAATACGAGGGTCGCCTATCTTCAGTTTTGAGGAATGGTCCCACTGCCCTAAATTCCAGTCAGCAATTTGAGGATACGAATTCCCAAGCTGCAGTGGTTTCCCCCAGTACGGCTGCCGTTTTGGAGGACAGTACCAGTGAAGCTACAGCAGCTACTCGGTCTGTGACTGAAGCTGGCGCTGCATCAGTGGGTTCTTTGCCTCCTCTTCATGGGGAAACAGACGCTGAAGCTGTCGTTAGGGAAGCTCAGCAAGTGGCATTGGCTTCTCCCAGCCCAGATGATAGTAATCCCGCTGTACGGTCTTTACTGGGTCAGACCGTGAGTCCTAGCCTGCCTCCTTTGGCTTCTGCTGACGCCTATTTGCCGGAGAATATGCGGTTTAACGGCTATGTTTGGCCGACAAGGGGTGTCTTTACGTCTGGCTATGGCTGGCGCTGGGGACGGATGCACAAAGGTATTGATATTGCTGCACCGATTGGAACGCCGATCGTAGCGGCGGCTGATGGCGAGGTTGTATTTGCTGGCTGGAATAGTGGCGGCTATGGCAACTTGGTTGATATTCGCCATGCGGACGGTAGCTTAACTCGCTACGCCCATAACAGTCGGGTATTGGTTAAGCGTGGTCAGAAAGTGCGCCAGGGGCAGCT
>CALCTI010000445.1 GCA_937894105.1 uncultured cyanobacterium | reverse complement strand
CGACCGAAAGGGGAACATCATAGGCGCTCGATTACCGCTGGTCCGCGCTTGGTTAAACAAGGAAAAATTTGGCTGGCTCCCCAAAGTGAAGGGTTTCGCGATCGCCGGGTGCTAACGGGAAGAGCAAAGCGCAGCGCCGTGGGCATTGGCAAAGACGGTCGCCATTTACATCTAGTTACTTTTGTTACGCCGATCACCTTGAAACAGGAAGCTTATTTGATGCACGCCCTTGGTTCTCGTGATGCTATGAACCTGGATGGCGGTTCCTCATTGGGTTTAGCCCACCGGGGAAAGGTGCTGCTGAATTCGCCGCGCTCTCTCACCAATGTGCTAACTGTCTATGATCGGTATAATCCCGCGCCCCAACCCCTGCGCGATCGCTGGGCAGAATTTCGTGATGGCGATCGCCCCGCCCTGCCCGGCTTGAATTGATCGCCTCAATAATCAGTTTTGTGACCCGCCTAATTGTCCCCTCAATTGTCCGATCAAACCCAAGGGTGAACAGGGATTTTGCTGACCCCATGCTATTCTCCATCACAGAACGATAAGAAATAGGATCCATTTCAGGATTTGCCGGGTCACGCCTTGGAAACAATGACACCATTGCGGTTAGGACAACTGCCTAGCCGTTAAACGCTGATCCGCCTACTGTTTATGGCAACCGGTTTATTGGTGTGGAGTGAAAAGATGGTTACGTCCCCGGTTCGTCCCAGCAGCAATTTTATTGCGGCTTCTCAGGGAAACTCTCAGAAACAATTTCAAGCCCAATCTCAAGAGCAATCTCAGCAGCAACCTCACAAGTCTCAATTCGCCAGCGGTGTTCAATCCTTTGAAGGGCATGGTTTAACGGTGCCCCCCTTGCCCGATGCCCCCCTGTTTGGCACCGACGGCATTCGTGGCACCGTTGGTGATGTGCTCACCGTATCCCTAGCGCTACATATTGGTTACTGGGCGGGCTGCGTGTTTAAGACGCGTTTCCCGGAGGAGGGACCGGTTATTCTCGGTCAAGATTCTCGTAATTCCGGGGATATGCTATCGGCAGCGCTGGCAGCCGGGATGACGGCGTCGGGATTGACCGTGTGGAATTTGGGGTTGTGTCCCACACCGGGCGTGGCATTTTTGGCGGCGCAAACGGAGGTGATCGCCGGGATTATGATTTCTGCCAGCCACAACCCTCCTGCCGATAACGGCATTAAATTTTTCGGCGGCGACGGCACAAAATTATCCAAAGCCTTACAGCAGGATATTGAAACGGCCATCCGGACCCACGCGGTGGACAATCCCCAGTGGCAACCCCAGCGCTTTGGTCAAACCCTGTATCGTCCTGATTTAGTGGATCGGTACGCTGCAGCTTTGGAAAAGACCCTGGCTGGAGGCACCGACGACACCCTATTGGGCGGCATGAAAGTAATCCTAGATCCGGCATGGGGAGCCACGGTGAATATTGCCCCTGCCGTATTTGAAGAGATGGGGGCAACGGTTCTTACGCTGCACGGGCGACCCAATGGCGATCGCATCAACGTTAACTGCGGCTCCACCCACCTGGAAACCCTTCAGGCGGCGGTGCTGGAACATAATGCCGATTTAGGCTTTGGCTTTGACGGGGACGCGGATCGGGTACTGGCGGTAGATAACCAAGGACGCATCGTAGATGGGGATTACATCTTATATTTGTGGGGTTTGGAGCTGAAAAAGGCGGGACAGTTGCCTAACCAAGAAATTGTGGCGACGGTGATGTCGAATCTTGGATTTGAGCGGGCATGGGAAGCCCAAGGGGGCACGCTGATTCGCACGGCGGTGGGCGACCAGCATGTGCACAAAGCCATGGTAGATCGCGGGTCTATGCTCGGCGGCGAACAGTCAGGACATTTGCTGTGTTTCCATTACGGTCCCAGCGGCGATGGCACGTTGTCGGCGTTACACCTGGCAGCATTGGTGAAGCGGTCTGGCAAAACCCTCGCAGAGCTAGTGGACGCGAGCTTTAAAACCTATCCTCAAAAGCTAGTGAATGTGCGGGTGGAGTGTCGCGATCGCCGCCGCCATTGGCAACAGTGTGATGCACTGATGCAAGGAATCAACCATGCGGAACAGGGCATGGGCGATAAAGGGCGCGTCCTAGTGCGAGCCTCGGGCACTGAGCCGGGCATTCGGGTGATGGTGGAAGCTAGCGACGCGCAGATGGTGGATCACTGGACCAGTTATCTAGTAGCGATCGTCGAGGAACACTTGTCCAGTTAATTCCGGCTGAGTGTGCGATCACGAGAAAAACGGGTGAATAGACAGTCTTTTAATTTCGGTTGATTGTGCGATCGCGAAGAAAAAACCGGGGGAATTTATAATCGTTTCTCCCGGTTTTTACAGATGTTATGAATTGCTAAATTAGTAAATTTTTAGGCGTGCATCCTACTTTTAGGACTGCATTTTTAGGCAACATTTCTCAGAAACTTTAGTCAGGTTGCCAACAGGGAACAGGTACATAGACAGGCATTCCTTCCCAACATTTAAACTCAGTCAATGAGGCTTCTCCCAACCCAAATTGCCGGGATTGATAATCATTCATCGCGAAGGTTACTAAGCCCACCGTCTCGCATTTTTGCACCAAAATCTCAGCGTAGTTTCTAAGGAGCTGAGTGGAATGTAAAAGGTTTAATGCTGACGATTGGGTAACAATATCTCCCTGAACAATTTCATTGACCCCGCCTAAAGAAAGGTACAGATTGTGGGGAGGCATATTATTCGACATTGCATAATAGGGATGCTTATCAGAGATTGTATCTATCGAGGCGTAAGAGACCGTAGTGCGATGGCTGGACTTTAGGGTTTGGCGAGTTTGGGTGATCGCCGCTCGGCATTCCGCGCTTAAATTCTCAGGAAAATCGCTGCGAAAGTCATCAGCAACGGCAGGATTGATGGAAGTAAATAATGTTAGAGCTGTGGCAGTGGCGATCGCTTCAACTCGTCCCATAAAACGTTTTAGTGAAGGTGTCATTAACGTCACGTCATCCTTTTAATTCTCGTTCGCAAGTTAACACAGCCTTTCCACGCCCCATTCACTGACTGGCCCGATTTCAAAGTTGGCGATCGCCCTTCTGTTTCGCAGTGTGGATTACCATATGTTTTGTCTCGAAATGTTAATCCTGATCTGGCAGCCCTATGACTCAAACAGCGATCGCCCCCTACGGCAGTTGGAAATCCCCGATTACGTCCGATGCCATTGTGTCCGGCAGTGTGGGATTGGGGCGTGCGGTACGGGATGGCGACTCCCTGTACTGGAGTGAAGCGCGACCGTCGGAAAAGGGGCGCACAACGGTGGTTTGCCGGGCGGCAGATGGATCGACGATCGATGTGGTGCCAGCCCCTTTCAATGTGCGGACGCGGGCCCATGAATATGGTGGCGGGTCATGGGCAATTTTTGATGGGGTGGTGTATTTTGCCAATTTTGCTGACCAGCGTTTATATCGGCAGCCGGTGGTAGGTGAACCGGAAGCGCTGACCCCGGAGGGCGATCGCCGTTTCGCAGATATTCGATGGGATCAGCCCCGAAATCGCCTGATCTGTGCCTGCGAGGACCACACCGTTGAGGGGGAAGCGAAGGCTTATATTGCGGCGGTGCCTTTGGATGGGTCGCAAATGATAACGGTGTTAGCGGAGGGATCGGACTTTCATACGTCGCCCACCCTAAGCCCTGATGGATCCCAACTGGCCTGGCTCACCTGGCAGCATCCCCATCTGCCCTGGGATGAGACCCAGCTGTGGTTGGCGGATATAGTGGACGGCGGCAGTTTGGCAAATTCGCGGCAGATTGCTGGTGTCGCCGAAGAATCAATTTTTCAGCCCCAGTGGTCGCCGTCGGGACAGCTTTACTACGTGAGCGACTCCACTGACTGGTGGAATTTATACCGTTGGAACGCCGACGGTGAGCCCACTACCCTGTGCCCCATGGAGGCGGAATTTGGCCTGCCTCAGTGGGTGTTTGGTATGTCCACCTATGGGTTTGTCTCGGGCGATCGCGCCATTTGTGCCTATACCCAAAAGGGGCTTTGGACCTTAGCCAGCCTGGATTTAGCCAATGGCAAGCTAACCCCCTTTGATCTGCCTTACTCCACCCTAAGCGGCATTTTTGTAGACGATACCTGTGCATTGTTTATTGGCGGCTCAGCAACGGCACCGTCGGAGCTGGTGTATTTCGACTTTGCCACCTGCAAGGCGGAGTCTTTAAAGCGCAGTACGGAATTGGCGATCGCCGAGGGCTACCTATCCGCACCGGAGTCGGTGGAATTTCCCACCACCGAGGGCACCGCTTACGGATTACTATATCGCCCGAAAAATCAAGACTTTGCAGCACCTGCCGATGAAAAGCCTCCCCTGCGAGTCAAAATTCACGGCGGTCCCACGGCCCAAACGTCCAGCAGCCTCAGTCTTGGCATTCAATACTGGACCAGTCGCGGCTTTGCGGTGCTGGACGTGAACTATGGCGGCAGCACCGGCTATGGGCGGAAATATCGGCGGCGGCTGGATTTTAGCTGGGGCATTGTAGATGTGGATGATTGCGTCAATGGTGCCAAGTATCTCGTGGACCAGGGGATTGTAGATGAGAATCGCCTGACCATCGAAGGGGGCAGTGCTGGCGGCTATACTACCCTGGCGGCGCTGACGTTTAAGAACACCTTCAAGGCGGGTGCCAGTCGCTATGGGGTCAGCGAGCTGGAAGCCCTAGCGCGGGATACCCATAAATTTGAGTCCCGTTATCTGGATCGGCTTATTGGTCCCTACCCCGAAAAGAAGGCGATCTATGAGGAGCGATCGCCCCTCCATGCCGTGGAACAGCTTAATTGCCCCGTAATTTTTTTCCAGGGACTTGACGATAAAATCGTTCCTCCCAACCAGGCAGAAATGATGGTGAAGGCCCTAAAAGCGAAGGGAATCCCCGTCGCCTATGTGCCCTTTGAAGGGGAGCAGCACGGCTTTCGCCAGTCGGAAAATATCAAGCGATCGCTCGACGGTGAATTCTATTTCTACTCACAGATTTTTGGTTTCGAGCCCGCTGAGGCGATCACTCCCGTCGAGATTGCCAACCTGGATAGCTAGCCAACTCTACCCAATTTGCTCCCTATCCATAAAGTTCAGTTGATATGGGTTAAGGAAACGACAAATCGAAAAAGTGTGGCGCTAGCGTTGCAATTATCTAGCTTTCTTGATGTGCAAAATCGCGCCTAATCTTTAAAACCCTTTACCTAAAACGCTTTTGGGGATTGGTTGATTAACGGAACTTGGGGATCAATGTAAATCCCTGTGTCACCAGGCTACATTGATCCCAGAAAATCGTTAACCTGAAAGCACCAAAAACGTTATTGCATCAAACTGCTATGAAACGTACATCGGTTAGTGATATCAAAACCTGGGACGATGCCAACGATTTGGAGCGGGTCGTCGTGGACAAGCGCTCCTACAAGCGGGCCAATGCAGCAAAAGGGCGTCGCCGAAACCGCCGATACGGTAAACGATTGCTTGATGTTCAGTTGCGCGTTAATCAGGAATTTGAAGACGATTTCGATGATTAACCTTGAGTGATTTTTTGAGGTGGTCTCCAGCGATCGCTCAAAAAATCAAGAGCACCTTAAACGAATAAATCCCCCGCCCTAACTCTGGCGGGGGATTTGTTTTTGGGAACCCCTGTTAAGCTGCCCGTAGGATGCGCTGCCGACAGACCGCTTAAATGGCTGGCTAGGACAAAGAGGGCGTTGCCGATTCAACAGCGGCCAGTATTGCCGGATTGCTAGGATCCGCTTTGATCTGAGGAATAAGGCTTGCCATTTCCAAAGCCGACATGGCATACCCCCAGCCCAAATTATTCTTAATGCCCGCCCGCTCCAGTGCCTGCTGCATGGTGTCAGTAGTAACGATACCAAAGATCACAGGAATACCGGTCTGGAAGCTAGTGGCAGCGATGCCCTTTGACACTTCGGAACACACATAGTCAAAGTGGGGAGTTTGTCCTCGGATAACGGCACCGATGCAAATGATGGCGTCGTAGCGACCGGTTAGGGCAAGCTGACGGGCAACCATAGCAATTTCAAAGCTACCGGGCACCCAGGCATAATCTACCTGACTACCATCGGGATCAATATTGACGCCGTGACGTTTTAAGCAATCTTGGCAAGCGCTGAGGAGTTTGCTGGTCACTAAGTCATTGAAACGACCAATGACGATGGCAAACCGTTGGGAATGGGCGCGGGCAAAACTACCTTCAAAAACAGCCATGGGTACCAGGGGAACGTGTTAGGAAAAACGAGAAAAATCAAAGAATCTCAATAGGCCGTAGCTCTTAAAGCCTAGTCGTTTCAGCCAGATTTCAAGTAAAATCTATGACTTTAAAATTCTATGACTTTAAGATTGGCTTTAAAAATTTCTAGTTTTAAAATTCTGCAATTTTAAGATTTGCAAGCTTAAAATTTGCGATCTCAAGATTGTAAAAGTCGGCTTATTTTTGTGGCGATCAAAGCCAACTTTTCAAATCGTAGAACTTTAAACCAGCCTTTTTAGCATTGGAACCACCGGGGCTAAACCACAAAGAAGTTCAGAACACCGACGGCAACCACTAAGGCCAGCCAGACGCCGGAGCCAATAAACAATACGGGCTTGCCTATGTCCCAGTTCTGGGGAAGGGCGTAAACAACGGGGACGCCAATAACCAGGAGAAATGAAACGAAGACAAGAGCAAACAGGGTGATTTGAAATAGGATAGCCATAGATCTGAGTGTTATTCCACGGTATTAGTCACGGCATTCAGTGACGCAGCGCCCGCCTGAATTAGTGCCGAAAAGTGCCGCGCTTGTAGGTTTTAACCAACGTAGGACTATTGGACTAAAACCATTGGGACAGGGTTTCGGTGCCGGAATCGTGATTAATCCTATCAGACCAGGTTACCGGGGCGATCGCCACAGCCAAAGCTAGATACAGTCTGCAACGAGAGTGAAACGAAAACTTAAGGGAAAATCTAAACAAATGGTGGGGCTGTAATGGAAATTGTGCTGTGTCACCAGACGGTAGATTTTGACGCCTTGGGGGCGGCGGTAGGACTGGCGCGGCTCCAGCCTGGGCGGCGTATTGTGCTGACCGGGGGGATGCACCCGGCGGTGCGATCATTTTTAGCCCTCCATCGGGATGAGTACCCACTGCTGGAGCGGCGGGCGGTGGTGGCGGATCAGCTGCGGCGGGTAATTGTGGTGGATACTCAAGATCGCGATCGCCTGGGAAAAGCAGCGGAATTATTAGACTTGCCCCAGTTGGACGCTGTGGAAGTTTACGACCACCACGTGGAAGCATCGGGGGATATTCCGGCCACGGTCCGCCATGTGGAGCCGGTGGGATCGTGCACCACCTTGGCGGTGGAGGCGTTGCAAACCGCTAAATTAGCGGTATTAAGCGTGGCCGATGCCACGGTGATGGCCCTGGGAATTCATGTGGACACTGGGTCGCTCACCTTTGCAGGCGCTACGGCTCGAGATGGATCAGCATTGGCGTGGTTAATGACCCAGGGGGCAAATTTAGCCCTGGTGCGTGCCTATGCTAATCCCAGTTTGTCGCCCGTTTTGCAAGAGTTATTGGTGCAGGCGCTGGAGCAGGTTACCGTCGAGCATGTGGGAAATCGAGCGATCGCTTTCGTCACCTTAACCACCGACGGCTATGTGTCCGGCCTATCCAGCGTTGCTAGTCGCTTAATGGATACCCTCGGCTGTCAAGCATTATTTTTGGGCGCAGCGTATCGTCAGCGGTCAAAATCGGGCAAAGAGTCGGAGCGGGTAGCTATTATTGGGCGATCGCGAATTCGAGGCACTAACCTATCGCCCCTGTTTGAACATATCGGCGGCGGTGGCCATGCCCAGGCGGCGTCGGCAACGGTCCACAGCGGTGATCCCCACCCTCTGCTTCACGGGTTAGTGGGCCAATTAAAAGAGCAAATCCCGCCCACCCTGACCGCAAAAACGGTTATGTCATCGCCAGTGCGCACCATTTTGCCGGAAATGTCGATCGCCGAAGCCCAGCGAATTTTGCTGCGGTATGGTCACTCGGGCATTTCTGTAGTGGACGCCACGGGGCAACTGGTGGGCATCGTCTCCCGGCGAGATTTAGACCTAGCCTTTCATCACGGCTTATCCCACGCCCCGGTCAAAGGCTATATGAGCACCCGGCTGCATACCATTACCGCTGATACGCCCCTAGCGGAAATTGAACGGCTAATGGTGACTTATGATATTGGGCGGCTGCCGGTGTTAGGGGACAATGGCGGGCTGTTGGGAATCGTGCCTCGCACGGATATGCTGCGCCAGTTCCACTGCGATCGCACCGCGCCTCGGGACGGCGCTCCCCCAACGCCGCCGCTGGCCGATCCTTTTTCCGCCATTGGCTCCTCCGACCACGACTTTTGCATTTTGCTCTCTCGATTTGCGCCGCCGTTGCGGAAATTTTTGGTGGCGGCTACCCAGTTAGCAAGCGATCGCGGCTGGCAGATTTATCTGGTGGGCGGCGCGGTGCGGGACTTATTGCTTAGCGATACGGACCACCCGCTGATGTTGTCCGATGTGGATTTGGTGGTGGATGGGTGCCATGGTTCGGGCGATCGCGGTCAAGCCGCAGCGGTAGACCTTGCCAAGGCGATTCAGACCAAATATCCTAACGCTCGCCTACAGATTCACGGGCAATTTCAAACCGCTGCCCTGCTGTGGCACAAAGATGAAACCTTTGGGTCCTTATGGGTGGATATTGCCACCGCCCGCACCGAGTTTTATCCCTACCCGGCGGCAAATCCGGAAGTGGAAGCCAGCTCCATTCGCCAGGACTTATATCGACGCGATTTTACAATTAACGCCCTGGCCGCCCGCCTAAACCAACCCCATTCCGGTGAACTACTGGACTTTTTCGGTGGCTTGCAAGATCTCCAGCGTCGCCAAATTCGCGTGCTCCACGCCAACAGTTTTATCGAAGATCCCACTCGTATTTATCGGGCGGTGCGCTTTGCCGTGCGCCTAGGGTTTACGTTGGAACCCCAAACGGAAGGACATATTCGCCACGCCATGGCCCAGCTTCCCCAAACTGCCCCTGAAATTACCCACAACAGCCAACCAACTCGACGCCAGCCCGCCTTAGAAACTCGCCTCAAAGCCGAGCTGAAATATATTCTGCAAACATCCTATTGGCGCGGCGCATTGACGTTGCTAGATAATCTGGGCGCCCTAGCCTGCATCCATCCCCAGCTCACCCTAACGGCGTCCCTATGGCGACAGCTTAATCAGGTGGCCCGTCTGTGGGAACGGCTGGAGCGATCGCCCGCTGCCGCCTCATATCTTCCTAAGGGCATTGACCTATGGGAACTGCTGCTGGAGCTAATAATCGCCGCTGTGCCAGAAGCGGATCGCCTAATAACTGCCCAGCGCCTGCAGCTGACGGACAATGCCACTAATCGTTTAGCAACCTTGGAGGATCACGAGAAACGGATTCAAAATGCCCTACAAACCTGCGATCGCCCAAGCGAAATTGTTTGCGCCCTAAGCACCGAAGACACCGTATTACTTGCCATCATTGCCGTACGACTTCCCCGTCCCATTCGCCGCAAAATTTGGCGATACCTGAGTCACCTTGCACCCACTCCCACCCTGTTAAATGGCAGTGACCTAAAACAATTGGGCTATCATCCTGGTCCCCAATTTCGCCCCATGCTGGCCCACCTACGCCAGGCCACCCTCGATGGTGAGATTCACACCCGGGACCAGGGGCTCGCTCTACTTAAATCCCAATACCCCATAGGCATCAAATCCTGACCATGGGTTTACGAACGTCAACCCTTTAACTAAGCTATGGATAGAAAAGTTTACACGCCGTTGTTATTAGCGGGTAGTACTGTTGAACGCCTCGCCCCCTCCCCAGTCCAAATCTCGCTGGCTTCTCCCAGTATTTTAAGCACTGCTGTCCTGGCTTCAGCCTTGGGAGCCGGGTTCGGCACCCTATTGCGCTTACGGCAATTGAATATTTTGGGGCACACCATTGAATCACCCCTTACATTTTTAGGCGGTGAAGAGTCATTTCCCCCACGGGGTACCTGGCCTGTGGCAGAAGATACTTTCCTGGACGTGGATACTCCCACCTATGCCCCCGCTTCGTCCAAGAACCCAGACTCTCCGAAAGCCTACACGGCTCCTCAAGAATTTATCCCGGCGGAAATTCCCGACACTTACGACGAAATTTACCTTGACGGTGAGCCTTTCGACCCTGAGATTCCCAGCTCCCGTACACCCGCTTCTCCAATCAGTCCCGGACTGGATAACCGCGAAGCCCAGGAGGCGGTGGATCGCAATCCTTCAGCGACCGCCCTTGATCAAAGGGATTCCTTACCGCGTCAAGAGACTCCCCCTCGCCCCTCAAATCGCACCGGCTCTCGTGAGGGCATGCCTAAACCGATCACCCCCATTGTGCCGCCCCCGCCAGCGGTGCCTCCAGCTCCTCCGGTGGCTACACCCCCCGCTCCTGCTCAGCCTTTGGAAACGCCCAAAGAAACCACCCGCTCCGACGTTTTGCGATCGCCCGACCTAGAAGGCTAAAGACCCTCTGCCGAAAATAGTGACTCAAAACGAATATCTTAAATTCCTCCAACTCTCAAATTTCTCCAATTATTGAAACAGGGAATTTTTGAGAATTGGAATAGGGAACCAAAACCAAAAAGAGGCGAGTCAAGAATCAGGTAACGGGACATGCAGAAAGGTGAAACAAATCTTAAGAATAAAGCCAAGAAATGTAAAGGCGATCAGGCTAGTAATGGAGATTTTGCCTAAATCTTGGTAGAGGAGCGTCCGATTGTCTGGCTTAGATAGCGGCGGATTTGCTCCCTTCCTTAGAAACCGTTGAGGGGAAAGGCAGTTCACTTACCCCCCAAGCGGCAGAAATTTCAAAAGACGAAAATGGTTCGTAGACCCGATGTCCTCATAAAAGCATCACGCTATAATCAGACCCGATTGCCTTGTGGCTAAAGCATCCAGCCCATCTCCCCCCTTTCTGTCCCATGAGTTCGTCGAACCCCTTATTACATGCTTTCTTTATTGGGCGCGCGATCGCCGATATTGCCAATGAGCAACTGGAGAAAGTTGTTGCCGACAGTCTCAGTGCCCTGGGAACCTTCGACGCGGAACAGCGCGATCGCCTGCGCGAGTTTTCGGAAGAGGTTTTAGCCCGGGCCGCCCAGGCAGAAGCTAGCGCTGCTGGTACCCCTGCGGGAACCACCTCGACCACCTCCAGTGATGCCGCAGAATCGGAAGATTTACAGGCTCGCCTAGATGACTTAAGGGCTGAAATTGCCGAGTTGCGCTCTAACCTTAAGCAAGCAGACAGCTCCGACGAGGGTGAATAGCGTTGCACCAATGCTGAATCATGGGCTGACCTGTATAGTTCAGGAAACCCTAGGATTCAACAAGCCTAGGTTCCAAAGTCCATAAATTGTCTTTAAAGTATCGCAACCGCTTAGCCAGCACTAACCATCCCCCCTGGAGCGAAGGGTGAAAACGCAACAACATAAAACCTATCGCTGGAATCGCAAACATTACTCGCGCGTTCGTCGCTCATTTGACATTTGGTCTTTTGTGCTGGGATGGCTGTATTCATTGTGGATTAATGAGAAGCAGTGGAGCTATCCAGGGGGCATTAGCGAGGACAAAAAGAACGCTCGGCGTCGTCAGCAGGCGGTGTGGATTCGCGAAACTTTTTTAGAGTTGGGACCAACCTTTATTAAGGTTGGCCAGCTGTTTTCCACCCGCGCGGATCTTTTTCCCATCGAATATGTGGAGGAGTTGTCTAAGCTGCAGGATCGAGTGCCGGCTTTTGAATACGAAGAAGTTGAGGTGATTTTGGAGGAGGATCTGGGGAAGCCCCTGCGATCACTATTCCAAAGCTTTGATCCGATTCCCCTGGCAGCGGCAAGTTTGGGTCAGGTTCACAAGGCTCAGCTCCCCTCTGGTGAGGACATTGTTATTAAGGTGCAGCGTCCAGGGCTAAAAAAGCTATTTAAAATTGATTTAGCCATTCTCAAGGACATTGCCCGATATTTTCAAGCCCACCCTCGATGGGGTCCTGGGCGTGACTGGGTGGGTATTTATGAAGAATGCTGCCGTATCCTATACGAAGAAATTGATTATTTAAATGAAGGGCGAAATGCGGATCGATTCCGTCGTAATTTCCGCCACGCCGACTGGGTAAGGGTGCCTCGAATTTACTGGCGCTACGCTTCTCCCCGGATTTTGGTGATGGAGTATATGCCGGGGATTAAAATTAGCCATTATGAGGCGCTGGAGACGGCAGGACTGGAGCGATCGCGCCTAGCCCATTTGGGAGCCCAGGCGTATTTGGAGCAGCTTTTAGCCAGTGGCTTTTTCCATGCGGACCCTCACCCTGGAAACTTGGCCGTGTCCCCCGATGATGGGTCGCTAATTTTCTATGACTTTGGCATGATGGGGCAAATTAATCCCATTACGCGGGAAAAGCTGCTGGAAACCTTCTTTGGGGTGGCCCAAAAAGATGGCGATCGCGTGATGAACTCTTTAATTGAGCTAGGCGCCCTTCAGCCCACCGGTGACCCGGGTCCCATCCGCCGATCAATTCAATATATGTTGGACCACTTTATGGACCAGCCCTTTGAAAATCAGTCGGTGGGAGCCATTAGAGAAGACCTTTATGAACTTGCCTACGGTCAGCCTTTTCGCTGTCCTGCTACCTATACCATTGTAATGCGGGCATTTTCCACCCTAGAGGGGGTGGGTAAAGGACTGGATCCCGAGTTTAACTTTATGGAAGTTGCTAAACCCTACGCAATGGAGCTTATGAACGGAAACGGTAGTGGTCCCGATACGTCGGGAATTTTAGGAGAGCTGAGCCGTCAGGCAGCTCAAGTGAGCACCACCGCACTGGGGTTGCCTCGGCGCATTGATGACACTATTGAAAAGTTGGAGCGGGGCGATTTACGACTGCGGGTTCGTTCGATTGAAACTGACCGGGCTTTACGGAAGCTGGGACAGGCTCAGGTTGCTACTAACTATGCAATTTTGACGGGCAGCTTTGCCATCGGTGCTGCAATCTTGGTGGCCCAGGGTATGGTTTGGGTGGCGGCGATCGCCGGCGTGTTATCGATTGTTCCCGGTGTTATTTGCGTACGGCTTCTGCGTAAAATTGACCGGTACGACAAAATGTTTTAGACATGACTGTCTAAAGGGAAGGTTTGGGTAAAGTTAGATATAAAACTTTTCTCATAATCAGATAGAGCGTCTTTAATGCTGATA
>CALCTI010000444.1 GCA_937894105.1 uncultured cyanobacterium | reverse complement strand
GGTTGCGGCGCTGGTACTTGCAATGGTGGCGGCTCTGAAATACCGGCCCACTCAAGTGCATGGGTTTCAACACTCCCCTCAAGAACTGCCCGTAAATTGCTTATGCCTTTGGCAGTGCCAGCAATTTTTAGGGTTTCCCAGGTCTGATTACTGCCTCGGGTGGTTCCGCTACTTGGGATGATTGGGTTTACTGCCATTAGCGATCGCCCCCTGCCATAAACCGATGAGCGCCAATTACGCTGGCCAACTGGGGCGGCTTGGGAACCACAACCATCCCGTCTTCCTTTATTAATCCATCAGCCAAAAGCACGCCCCCACCGGTAAACAGGAGGTTAGTTACGTCGCCTAGGTAGGGCTGGTATTTGGAAAGCGCCTCATTGACGATCGCGTTAAACCAGTCCCGGCGGTATTCTTGCCACCAATCGCGCCAACCGCCCCCGGTTAAACCGTACTGGTGAGCGCCATTGGCGAACCCGTCCAGAATGACGCTGGGCAGGGGGCTGGTGATTCTCAAATCTCGCAACGGACCCTTAAGTCGCGCGTCTTGGGCGAGTGCAACCGCTAGCCGATAAACGCCATCCTTGTCAGCGGTTTCCCCGGCGATAACCTCGCCTTCCCGGTTCCAAACTCGGATTAAGTAGGTACCAGCTCCGATATCGATACCCAGCGTTAAACCCTTTGGTCGCTTCAGCAGGTGCCACGCGCCGATCGCTTCATCAATAACGGCCACTGACCGAATGTTTACGGCGTGAACTTTGCCGTTGCGAGTGAAGCTAAACAACCCCGTCAATCTTTCTTTGAGAGCTTGTTCTACCTGGGCGTAACTGTGATGCATTATCAACAGGTCAATCTCATCACAGTCGATCAACGGCATAGTGGCAGCAAAAAACACTTCTGCCACGTCGGGCTTATCCGAACTGTCAACAGCGCGATATTTGCTGTACTCAGTAGCCTTTGGCCCCACATGGTACCGGCGTCCATCTAGGGAAATTAACGGGCTGCTGGGGGATGTTTTCAGTGCGGTTTGCCCAGGTTTTAGCTCAATAAATAAGCTGCGGATCGTCGTGGGCTCTGTACCGTCGAATGCGGTGCACTGGAAGTTTCCCAGGTCGAGGGCTACCAGTGGCACCGTCTTTTTCGCAGGCAGCGGCTGAGGAGCCGTATTTACCGGTCCCGTTCGTGTGGTCATTGGCATTTGTTGAAAGCTTTATATAGTTAGCCGCTTTTAGTGAATTTGCCGGTAGTGCTTCTATCGCAGGGACCGGTAGCTGTCCACCTTTGGGGCTAAGGAGATGCAACGACTGTATGGACTTGGTTGCGGCCACTTGGGTCTTGTCCAGT
>CALCTI010000443.1 GCA_937894105.1 uncultured cyanobacterium | reverse complement strand
GATGAACATCGGGCAACGTTGGACTGGCTGAATGAAATTACTGACGAGAAATTTAATTTCTTCGGTTTGGAAATTGAGCTGTGGAAAATCGGTGATTCGGCGATCGCGCCTAAACTCAACCTTACCTGCCAGCCCAATAACTGGAGTAAAACTATCGCCGGAGAGACTAAGGCCCTCAACTCCTCTGACTACAGCGAAGGTAAACGTTTACAGCTTGAATTCTGGACCACTTTTCGGGATTTTGCTACTGATCGTTCTTGCCATATCAAGGTGACGAAAGCTCGTCCTTAACACTGGATGAATATCGCTGTGGGGCTCAGCGGCTGTAAGTTGTCAGCGACGGCATTGTTTCGCAGCGCGGACTACGACGGTCAGGGGGAAATAAGAGCAGCCTTAATTCTGCATTCTTCAGAGGCAGAGTACTATTTTGAAGCGCTGCATCGGCTCAAGGGAGAAATTGAGGAAGAAAGTAATGAAATATTTATTTGGGAAAACAAGGATGGGATAAAACGATGTCAAGTTTATTTGCGCACTACTGCTGATATTTCACAGCGCTCTGAGTGGCAGCGACAACACGAGTGGTTGTTGGAAAAACTGGACAGAATGTATGCCACCTTTTCACCAAGACTCCGTAGTTTGAAAGGTTGATGTGATGCCAATTACCTGTGATCGCCTAACAATCCTTCCCGGTGAAACATTGGTTGTTGACGCCAATTGGGAGGAATTTAATGAAATTTTAGAGGAACTGGGAGAAAAACGTTCCAGCCGCATTGCCTATCAAAAGGGACAGCTTCATATCATGGTTCCTCTGTCTGACCACGAATACGCGAAAGAGAGATTAGGGGACTTTATTAAGGCGATGCTAGAAGAGCTGGATATCGAATTTTGTTCCCTTGGTTCAACAACGCTAAAAAAATTGCAGTGTTGAAAGGAGTGGAGCCGGGCAATTGCTTCTACATTCAAAATGCTGATGCAGTGCGGGATAAGGATCGCCTTGACTTAGCCATTGACCCGCCACCGGATTTAGTAATTGAAATTGATTTGCGATCGCGCAGTTATCCCGAAATCTACGCCGCTTTGGGTGTCCCTGAACTGTGGCAGTACACGAAAAAGGGACTACAGATTCAGCATTTGGACCAGGAAAAAGGCACTTATGAGGCACGTACTCAAAGTCAGTATTTTCCGCCGGGGTTGGCGCTTACTGAGGTGTTGCCCAAATATTTACGGCGGGCAAAGACAGAAGGACGGAATTCAACCATGCGGGCGTTTCGGGCTTTTGTAAAGGAGCAGATTGGCGATCGCGGCAAATAAGGTTTTGACTTTGCATCTTCGGCGTTACAAAAGGGGCAGTCTCCCCAGTTGCCCGTGAGACTATAGCTAACAGCCTGGGGAGTCTAGCGCTTAGCAGGTATTGGGGACATGTAGCTCAGTTGGATAGAGCATCAGATTCCGGTTCTGAGGGTCGGGGGTTCGAATCCCTCCATGTTCGTTTTCCAAAACTGGTAGGGTGTGTTGCTCCGGGCAACGCACCATTTGTGAGTTTAAAACTCAGCCTGCGTTGGTATAGGCGTCGATAGGCTCTTTGATGAATTTGATATAGAGCTGCTTAAAGGTTGATCGCAACACTCGAGGGGCTCCAAAATCAATGGGCATCATTCGCTCCGGTAGCTGCCAGTCGGTGACTGCTAAATCTTGAGGAGTGAGCAGGGGAAATTCAACGGCGTCTAGGGGTTAGGGGGAGAGTCCTAGCTTTTCGGCGGCGGGGATGGTGTGAATGGACCGGGTAT
>CALCTI010000442.1 GCA_937894105.1 uncultured cyanobacterium | reverse complement strand
CGTGTACTCCCCACTGTATAAGGCTTCTGGCTCTTAATTGATGACACGCCCTAGCGTAGACATAGACCCCTGTGCCGTTACCGATGCCGTTATCGCACTACAGAATTTTTTATGGTTGCTACCGAACGTCGAACCACCCCCAGCGCCGACCAGCTTCGCTATGTAAATCAGGCGATCGTCGCCCGTATCACCACCATTGATCGCCATTTTCAACGGCGTGTGGGAGCCTATCCCTACACCCTTTTCCACGAACCAGGTCAGCCTATTTATGGCACGGTGCTGATGTTCCACGGCTTCAGCGCTCGTCCCCATCAAATGTGGCGCTTAGCGGATTATTTATTCCAAAACGGATTCAATGTTTACCAGGCGAATTTAGCAGGGCAAGCGCTGATAGGACCAAGCGAAAACTGGCCCCAAGTAACCCTAAAGGACGCCTATGCCCAGCCATTACGGCAAAAAGTGGCAGCGGATCCGGTGTTATCAAAGTTTGTAAGTAATTTAAAACACAGCTCTAGTGCGACCCAGGTCAAAAAGCCTGGGGCGTTGCAAATGATGTCGCTGATGGCGCGGCTAGTGCGCATCGAGCCGCGAATTTTGGATATTAAACGGGCGATCGAAACCCCAGGCGATCCCGATTTCGATAGATATTACAACTCTGACCACGAGCGTTATTTAACCGATGCCCTAGGCTATTTGGGGGATTTGGAGGCGATGCCGGGACCAATTTTTACCGTTGGTTTATCGGTAGGCGGCGCAGTGGCACTAAGCTTGGCGGCGGCCCAGCCCCAGCGAATTCGGCGGGTGGTAACCTATGCACCTTTGCTGGAAACCCACGGCAGCGATCGCCGGCAATACGTAGAGCTAACGGGTCCCCTAAGCCTTCGGGAAATGGGTTGGGATCCAGAGTTGCAATTCCCAGTGAGCTGTTTAACCGCTACGGATCGATTTGGTAGCAGTCATGTGAATAGTGCCGAGTCAATACAGGCGTTGCGATCGGTGCCAACGATGATGGTGCTAACGGAAAATGAGGATGCCGCAGATGTACCCACTAATGAGCAGTTTTTCAGGGCGATCGGCGGCACAGGGCAGGGGCATCATTTTCACAAATATCCTGCTGAAAACTTGGTGCCTCATCCTATGGTGGATCCCACGGAAATTAGCCAAGGAATGAGCAACATATTTTGGCAGACGATGTATCAGGAAACCTACCACTTTCTAACAACAGGCTCAGCTAATTCCAAGCAGCTAAGCAGTCTTTCTCCCACCGATGATCTACCTGAAGTCCCCGAAATCAAGCTGCAATCCAACCCCCTCTCGTGATAGTTATCCAACGAATCTAGCTCTCCCGGAGAGCAAAATAATAATCGAAAATTATGGTCATGAAATTTTAGTTGATCGCGATCGCTGGTCGAATTTTGAAAAATTTTATGCACAAACAAAAAAGGAACAGACTTTTTTTGTTCCTTTTTTTGTGAATGCAGTCTTTAGGAATTACTTCAATAGCACGAAACCCAAGACTGGATGTCAGCCAAATTAGCCATTAGTTAATAGCTTCTTCAACAGCATCTTTAATATCCTCTTTAGGATGCTTGACACCGGATTCTACCTGCTTAGCCTTAGTAGTTCCAGCGAGCACGATAGCCACGATTATCTAAGTGGGTAAAGGTGCGACCGTAGCCTAACCCGCCACTCCACCAGGGATCCAAAATACGCTGCACTGATCGCGGCGACAACCCACTGACATTAAAATCCACACCGTGACCGCTCAAGTGAGTAGAACGGCTTGCGCCCCCCACAGCTCGGTTTACCGCTGGAGGGCGATACCAGCTAGTCACCGAAATTGAACGATTGCCCACCTTGGCGCGTACTTCCTCCATCCGCTTTGCCATTTTGACAATGTTGCGAGAAATGGAGGAATTAACCGGAATACGGCTGCCCCCCTTCGTCGCTTCGCCCCAGGTGAAATGTCCTCCGGGAATAATCAAATCGTTGGCGCCCACCTGCCCATAGCCGGGAATGTTAATCATTCGACCACGGTTGCGCGGCGGAGAAACCGGCTCCGGCTTGACCGGCTCAGCTTCTTTTTCCGCTTCTTTCGTCGCCGCTGCTTTACCTTGTTCTAAAATTTCATCGGCATTTTCAAACTCCACATGCTCTCCAAAGGCGTACCATTGCGTACGGTCTTCTAAGCTATCCACAAGGGTCAACAAATAATGTGCCCCATCAGGTTTGACCGCCGAAATCAAAAATGAGCCTGGCGCAACGCCCACCTTTTCGCTTTCCGATAAAGCCGACGATTGCACTGGTTTTGTTTTAAAAACCGTATTGCGAATCACCTCTACCTCTGGCTTGGCCACGGGCTCCGGCTCTTCACTGGGCGGCGCGTAGGTGGGGATATTCACCAAGTCTAAATGTCCCTTGAAAACGTACCATTCAATACGATCATCAATGGGATCTAAAAGCTGAACTTTAACGTGGGAATCGGCATCTTCCACTTGCTTGATTTTATATTCCCCATCAGCGACCGAAATTTTTTCGCCATCAGACAGGATTGAAGAATCAACTGGTTTTGCCTTAAAAACCGTGTCTTTAATAACAACAATAGTTAGATCTGTCTCGCTGTCATCGTTGTTGTTTCCATCCAACCCGCGGGTACCTAAATCTTCACCCGTTGATGGATATAGACTCTCTGGAGGATCTTGATAGGACACTTCTGCATGCCCTTTAAACACAAACCATTGCTTGCGTCCTCCTAAATCATTTAAAAGATTCACCCGGTAATGACTACCACTGTCAACAACTTCCGACGTCCACAGCTCTCCCTTCTTGATATTAAATTTGTCAGAGGGAGGCAACATGAATGACTGAACATCGGAAACTTTAAGTACTGTTGGTTGCTTAACTTTAAGAAGCGGCATGGATCCTCAATAGTAACGGCTAGAAAACGGGTTGAAAATGCCGCGATCGCACCCTTTTAAGGTTCGAGCAGCCTGACAAAGACAAGTGAAACTAAAGGCTAGAACGCTTTTAATTTGAAGTGTCTTAGACCTCAAAACACCAAGGTGCCTAAAGGTCCATAAAGTGAGTGTATTCTGACTTTTATAAAACCGTCGACATTACGTCACATCTCGATGTAAATCTATAGTCAATTCATCAATTAATAAGACGTTCAGCGATCGCTAAGCTTATTATTCACGAAGCGCTGGCGAAGCTAACAATAGGGCAGCTCTAGCTTTAAAAGAAACAACATGAAAAAACGGCTAACCATAGGGCTAGCCGTCAAAATACGAGACAAGACACGATGAGTTCTAAAGCATGGGTTGCAAGAACGTAGACTTACTAAGATGTCTACTTTTGCGCCACAAGCTTGACATGGGCATTCTGCAAACCAGGACGTTTAGCCTCAATCAAGGTCTTGTTAATGGCATATTTCTGGTTGATGGAGTTAATCAACTCAGTTTGATTGTGCTTCTTCGCAACGCCCCAAAGATCAGCAATCAAATCGTAGGAACCGTCAGCGTTACGGGACCATCCTAAGTCGTAATCACCATCGAGAACGGCAATCAAATCAGCCCGCAAATGCTGACCATTGTAGCCGCGAATATCGGAGTTTTCCTTAGTTTGAATGCCCAGATCCTGAAGGGAAGACTTCAAAACGGCAACATCGCTAATCTTGGTGCGCAGGGTACTAAAGTGTGACATTGTGCGATTCTCCTAAAAGGATTGCAAGTGTTTAAAGCAGTGAACGGGCCAGTAATTCAATTAGAAGGTGAATTAATGATTCAGAACACTGATGGGAAAGTTGGTGGGGCTAGGTGATTATTAGTTAAAACTAATTCTAGTGAAATTGTTGTATCTAAATAACCCAAATCTAAACCCCGTTTGGGAAAGATGCCAGAGATTAAATAAAACTGGCTGTGAAGCCAACCAAATTTTCCTGGCATATCCTCCTGTGGGAAGCAGGAGAAACTTGTTACCATTCCTGACGGATATAATCCGCTAGGGATGCTGCTGCCGGTCGGGCTCTCTGCCTCGCCCAATCCCGTAATGCAGTGACCTGTTCGGTCATGGTCTTAGAAAGGGGCATCGTGGATTTTAAGGCAGCAATAATATCAAGCTGCGTAAATTCACGATCCTGAGAAAACGCATCATACATAGCTGCAATTAACGCTTGCTCAATTTCCGCGCCGGAAAATCCATCAGCCATTTTGGCCAACTGGTCGCTGTCAAAGCGCGACAATTCCGGACGACGCTTCCTAAGGTGAATATTGAAAATATCGGTGCGCTCTTCGACGGTGGGTAAATCCACAAAGAAAATTTCGTCAAAGCGTCCCTTCCGTAAAAACTCCCCTGGCAGCCGTTCCACACGGTTCGCCGTTGCCATCACAAAAACGGAAGACGTTTTTTCTTGCATCCAGGTTAGGAACGACCCAAAAATACGGCTGGAGGTGCCTCCGTCAGAATCAGCTGAACCGGCACCCCCGGCAAAAGCCTTGTCCATTTCATCAATGAATAAAATTGCGGGTGAAATAGATTCGGCGGTTTTTAAGGCGTCGCGCAGGTTTTTCTCTGATCGCCCCACCGTGGATCCGTCATAGACCCGCCCCATATCCAACCGCAATAAAGGCAATCCCCACAGGCGCGATGTGGTTTTTGCAATTAGGGACTTACCGCAGCCGGGTACTCCCAGGATTAGCATCCCCTTGGGCTGGGGCAAACCATATTCTCGGGCGCGAACGCTGAAGGCATTAGACCGCTGGGTAAGCCACCGCTTCAGCTCCTCTAAGCCGCCCACCGAATCAATGGTTTCATCGGGCTCCATAAACTCCAAAATCCCATTGCGGCGGATCAGCTGCTTTTTCTCCGTCAGCACCACCTCCACTTCCGATTCGGTTAGCTTCCCGGCAGTAACGTAGGCTTTGCGATAAACTTTTTCTGCCTCGTCGTGGGTCAGCCCCAAGGCCGCTTTTAAAAGCTTTTCGCGGCTGGCGGGAGACAATGACTGGGACCGGTGACGACCGATCTGAGTCGATAACACCTGATCCAACTCACCGACGCTCGGCAATGGAAAGTCTAAAACTACCACCTCTTTTTCCAGCTCCGGCGGCATTTCAAACACCGGGGACATTAGGATAATGGTCTTTTTCGTTTCCTTAAAACTGGCGATCGCATCCCGAACCAAGCGAGTCACCGACGCCGAATTGGACGTTAAATAATGATGGAAGTCCTTTAAAACATAAACCCCCGACTCTTTATCCCCCATAATCCACTGTAGGGCCATTTCTGGAGGAGCCGTGCTGCGCTGGGCAGAGGTTTGGGCCTGACCATAAGGCACAACACCTTGAGTCACTGTCCATGTGTACATGGGACGCGTGTTGGATCCAGACTTAATGAGCTTGGCAAGGGCCCGCTCACTCCGATCTTCCTCATAGGTCATAAGGTAGATCAACGGATATTGAGCCTGGAGGAGAATGCTAAGTTCTTCCTGCATAACGGGAATGCCTATGGGAATGGACGGCAACAGACTCGCCCTCGGGTGGCCAAACTCGCGCCAATGAACGTTAGCTCGTCTTTACTTAACAGATTAAAAATATCTGATTTGAACTTTGAACTAACAGGTCACCAAAGCCTCTGGATCGGACGTTTCCGAATCGGGATCATTACCTTCAACATTAGACCGGTGTAGGGAAGCTGCCCGCTGTATTGACAGGCTGTCATCATCCACAAGACTGGGTGATGAGTTGAGACTTACCATTTCACCGTTGCGAATCACAGATGCGGACTCACAAGCGGGACAGTTATAAACCCGATGGGTTTGACCCAAAGGTTCATTGTGCTGATCCACAACGTCGGAATGTTCCAGGTAAAAGGCTAAGGCGCGCTCGACCATCGAAGACATGGGCTCCGAATCAACTGCGGACCGAATTTTTAATTGACGGTGCAGCTGCTGGGGTAAATAGAGCGTGACTTTTTGCTTCTCTTGCATAACTTAAAGTTGACTACCCGGGTATGAAGTTCAAGTTAACCAGACCACCTAGAGCTGTCAAGATGGCATGCGGTTATGATGGCAATTTTGAAATATTCCGTAATAAATTATAAAGCAAAGGTTACTGATGGACATTATTTTCTGGCTTGGGCTGGAGGAGAAGGGCATCGTCTGGTGGTTTTCCCCTTTCCTGGTACTACTTTCTTTGTCAGAGAAGAAGTCCAAAGATTGACTGCAGAAGGGTTTCGGTGCCCAGAAGTCCATTAAGGGTTTGAGCGCCTTCAGGGCTGGTGATGCAGTGCGATCGCCCCAGGGTATAGGGCAAAAATTGCAGCAGAGTAATGCCGCCGAAGGTGAGGGGAGCGGACCAGCCCACGCCGCGCCACAGGGCGATCGCCGTTACCCTGTTAAATACCAACAGCACCATATCCATCACTTGCCCCAACATTGACGTTGATCGTCAGGGAGTCCCAGTAAGCCCAAAAATATTGCTTACGTGAGCCGTTGCGCCGTACAGCAAAATCAGGGCGAGAAATTTGGCCTAGGTGTCGGTCCAAGGGCGTTGAAGGGCGTTGGGAAATGCCAATGCTTGTATCAATTGCTTTTCCATTGCTTTTTCATGGATCGAAAATTCTTAGGACTTAATACAGCCAACTGCGATAAGTGAAATCGCGGTCCTTCATTTCGTCATAGAGCCACACCATGCGGTCCATAAACCAGGTTTTGCCGAGGATCACCCAGGAGATGCCGAGAATTGTTGCCCAGAGGTTTAAGGTGATGATTCCTCCCAGGGCGATCGCGGCTCCGACGGCGCTGATGGTATTAGTGAGGCGGATCAACGGCTGATGGTGGCGGGGGATGGGGATTTGTTGTTGGTTAAGCCACACCCGTTCGCCAAGGACCGCCTTTGATGCCCAATGTTTCGTGGTGGCGGGCTTGGAGAAAATACGGGGGTTTAGCCAAATCCAGAGAATGACGGTAGCGACGGGGGCGATCGCTAGCCATCCCAGCCAAATACGGCTCCACAGGGCGATCGCGATGAGCGGCAGACCGGTGTATCGAGTCCAGACGCTCCAGGGATTGGCGTGGCGTTCCCAGACGCGATCGGTCATATGGAACACATTGGCAAGGGTTTGAGCATTCATGGCATTGGGCGGGATGGGAATAGGTTTTGCCCGGTAAGCATTTGCTCCGTGAAAATTTGCCAGGTGGGCAGGGTGGCAGCGGTCGCTTCGACGGGCATCACATCCTGATAATTCAATGCTAAAAGCCGGATAAGATACTCCTGAAATATTTAATTTTTAGTGTTGTTTTGGCTGAATTTTAGTTAACTGAATTTTAGTTACTTTGGCACTCTACTGCGGTTAAGCAATCACCATTGGCGATCGCTGGGATAATCAGTGCATCAGTGTCTAAAACCTTTCATTTTCTCTAGTTATGGCAACCCAAGAATCGGTTACATCTGACGTTTCTGATCCCTCATCCCCTGAATCTTCCAAGTCGGAAGGGGCACAATCAGGCGAGACAGCAGCCAATAAAGCAGGGAATAAAACGGGGGAGAAAAAGCGGCAGCTTTTAGGCATTGAACCGGTGGCGATCGCCCATGAATTAACCATCGGCGAAACAACTTTGCACTACGAATCCTGCGCCGGATCGATGCCGTTGACCGACGAATTTGGCGAAGTGGAAGCGGAAATGTTTTTTACTGCTTACACCTTGACGGATCGCTCGGCGGAGACACGACCATTGGTGTTTGCATTTAACGGCGGTCCCGGCTCGGCATCGGTTTGGTTGCATCTGGGGGCGCTGGGTCCCAAAAAGGTGGTGATGAAACCGGAGGGTTGGCAGCCGCCGCCGCCCTATCGTCTGGAGGACAATCCCTGCACTTGGTTAGAC